>JBCBPQ010000119.1:0-20737 GCA_039820645.1 Cyanobacteria bacterium J06633_8
CGATTTTCTAATTTAGGATTAAAAACACGTTCGCAAGAACAATAAAAGTTATTGCAGTCAACTAATTAATAACTCAAATTTTTATGAAGCCAAATGTCTCAAATCATCGCTTTAGTTGACTGCAATAACTTTTATTGTTCTTGCGAACGTGTTTTTAATCCTAAATTAGAAAATCGTCCAGTTGTAGTTTTATCTAATAACGATGGTTGTGTAGTAGCACGTTCCAACGAAGCTAAAGCATTGGGTATAAAAATGGGCGAACCTGCTTTTAAATTGCGGGAATTTCGCGATAAATATAATTTGGCAATTCTGTCTTCTAATTACACTTTGTATGGTGATATGTCGCAAAGAGTAATGCAGTGTTTGGCTGAATATACACCCGATTTAGAAATTTATTCCATTGACGAAGCCTTTCTTGATTTTACTGGTTTTACAAATAAAGATTTAACGGCTTACAGTCGCGAAATAAAACAGAAGGTTCAACAATTTACCGGTATTCCTATATCTATTGGCATCGCTACAACCAAGACTTTAGCAAAAGTCGCTAACCGTATTGCGAAAAAATCGAATAAAGCTAAAGGTGTTTTAGATTTAGTTAATTCTCCCTATGTTGATTTAGCCTTACAAAGAACAGAAGTCGGAGACGTTTGGGGAGTTGGAAGTTCTTTTACAAAGCTTTTAGAAAAAAACAATATTTATAACGCTTTGCAATTAAAAAACGCCGACCAAAAATGGATACGCATTGAACGCGGTATAGTAGGTTTGCGGACAGTTTTAGAATTAAATGGTACTAGCTGCATTCCTTTAGCGGAAATGCCAAACTCGAAAAAATCAACCGCAGTTACTCGCAGTTTTGGCAAAGCTGTTGAAACATTAGCAGAATTACAAGAAGCCCTTTCTACTTACGCTTATCGTGGTGGTGAAAAGTTGCGTCAAAGTAAGTTAGAAGCAACTAGCATGACAGTATTTTTTCGCACCGGAAGTTACGATAAATCACAACCATTACGCAGTTGGGGAACTACAGTTAACTTTTTCTCTTCCACCAACGACAGTCGAGAATTAGTTAAGAATGCCAGAAAAGTCGCAGAAAATCTATTTAAACCAGGATATAAAATCAAGAAAGCTGGAATAATTTTATTAGGATTAACACCAGAAGGCGAAAAACAATTATCCCTATTTGAAAAAACCGAAGAAGATAAAAAACGTTCTCAAGGATTGATGCAAGTAATGGACACAATTAATCATCTTTACGGACGCGAAACTATACAACTTGCATCATCAGGAATACGCAAAAAATGGCAGATAAAAGCTGATTATAAATCCCCTAAATATACTACTGATTGGGATGAATTGCCAAAAGTAGGATAATTGATAATCAACAATAGGTAATTGCTAATACAAAATTATTAAATCCTTCGCAATATAGTGAGTAATTAGCCGAATGATTTTATTAAACAAATATAAATTAGTATTTTAAAAAACAATACCGCTGCTAGAATTTCATCATAGTTTATGGTTAAAAAAAAAATGCCACTAACTAAACGATGTTTAGCTGAGTTTATCGGTACTTTTTGGCTAGTATTTGGTGGATGCGGTAGTGCAGTTTTAGCTGCTGGATTCATCGCTGATGCTGCAACAATAGGTAACCAAATTGCATTCCCCCTCGGTATTGGATTGGTGGGTGTTTCCCTAGCATTTGGTTTAACTGTAATGACAATGGCTTATGCTATCGGACATATTTCAGGTTGCCATTTAAATCCAGCAGTATCTATCGGTTTAGCAGTTGCCAAACGTTTCCCTTCACGGGAATTACCCATGTATATTGGCGCTCAAGTATTTGGTGCAGTCGCAGGTGCTGGAGTATTAGCATTAATAGCTACTGGTAATCCCGAATTTAGCTTAGTTGATAGCGGTTTTGCAGCCAATGGTTTTGCAGAACATTCTCCAGGAAAATACACCTTATTGTCTTGTTTTGTTGCTGAATTCGTTTGCACCTTCATGTTTTTAATGATTATTTTAGGTGCAACAGATAATCGCGCTCCAGCAGCTTTAGCACCAATGGCAATCGGTTTGGGTTTAACTCTGATTCATTTAATTAGCATTCCTGTTACTAATACATCTGTTAATCCCGCTCGTAGTTTGGCTCCAGCTTTGTTCGTGGGTGGATGGGCAATAGCACAATTATGGTT
Organism: Cyanobacteria bacterium J06633_8; assembly: GCA_039820645.1. Lineage (GTDB taxonomy): Bacteria > Cyanobacteriota > Cyanobacteriia > Cyanobacteriales > Nostocaceae > Rivularia. The sequence continues at coordinate 2,190 of JBCBPQ010000119.1, forward strand.
GTTCTGGATTGCGCCAATTTTAGGAGCAATTGTCGCTGGATTCGTTTATTCAAATGTTTTTGATGTTCCGAAAGTTGAAGTAGCAGAAAGAGATTTATCTGGAGCTAGAGGTTGATTTTTGCAGTTTGAATAACAAAGTTGTCTAGAGTATTTTAGCTAGAGAATCAGTTTTGAATTACAAATTTATTTTCTTTTTTCCTGCGAGCACCTTGCTCGCTATTTTTATTAGACATCTCCGTAAAAAAACCCTCGTTATCCACTAATTCACTATTTTTCAGAAATGTATAATAAACCCCAGAGCAAAGAAGGTTAAACAGAAATTAAAAGTAAATAAATCTAATAAACAAATAAAAAAATTACACAACCTTGAAAGGAATCGCTAGTATAAATAAAATCCTTTAATCTTCCCTTCCCATAAAAGAAAATGCTTGACACCCTGATTGGAGCTATAAGCGACTTTGCCAAAGATGAATTAAAGCGCAATGAAAGGGTTATTAAACTACTGAAACAATTTAATCTGGATCCAGATCATCCACCGGCGGAGTTTTCGGGTGTTTATAATTATGCTTTGGTTGAGTATGGGGTAGGGAAGCCACTGGCAATTTTACAGTTATTTCGGGAAGATGATGTTCAAAAAGCCTTTCGTAAAGCTTTTGATGCTGATAATCCCAATATTGTTATCCAAGAAATTGAAAACCTCCTCAAACCCGATGAATGGAATTTTCTAGAAAAAGCCATCGCTGAAGAAAGCATCGATGTATTGCACGAATTAGCCGAATTTAGCGCGGTTTTTCTCAAGGTTGTTGAATTAACTCGTACTCCCGTTGAAGTTCAAAGAGATAGAAACATTGCTTGTTTGCAGCAGGAATTAGAAGTTATTAAACAGCAATTGCATCAGTTGGGAACCCTGGGGGAAATTCGCACCCACCTGGCTAAATTAACAAATATGGACAAACCTCACCCCGCCTTCGGCACCCCTCTCCTTAATAAGGAGAGGGGAAGGGGTGAGGTTAAACAACAACCATGCAAAGCCGAAAATTTAGCCATACAGCTACAAGGTTGGTTTAAAACTCTCGGTTATCAATTTGAAAAATATCAAGTTTGGCAAGCTGATTATTTTGAATTTATTATCAAAATCCAAGGTAGAAGACGCTTCGATAGAATTTTGGTTAGAGGAATTGATGGGGAAGCAGAAATCGGCGATTTATTGGCATTACGTCAATCTGTAGAATCGCAAAAAACTGATGAAGGCTGGTTAATTGCTGCACGTCGGATTTCTCGGGCTGCCAGGGATGAGGTTAATAAAGACGAAAACGAAAATTTCTTTTGCTATACCCTTGATGAACTTATCGACGAAACCGCCGATTTTACCAACTATATCAACTGGTTGGAAGCAGAAGTTAAGAAGCGCAAAATTAATGAGTTATATGTTCCCTTAGCTTGTAGCAAAGAAGAAATTCACCCTGAAAGCAAACAAAAAATCGGCTTAAGCCGTTACGACGAACAAGATGGATGGATAGATGGTTACGTCGATACCTGGATAGATGACCCTGCAAAGGAGCATCTTTCTATTTTAGGGGAATTTGGTACCGGAAAAACATGGTTTTCATTTAATTATGCTTGGAATGCACTTTTAAAATATAAAGAAGCCAAACAAAGGGGATTGTCACGCCCTCGTTTACCCTTGGTTATCTTGCTGCGAGATTACGCCAAAGCCTTGGATGTAGAAAACGTCATGGCAGGGTTTTTCTATTCCCAACATGAAATCAGCTTGAATAGTTCGGTGTTTGAACAACTTAACCGCATGGGGAAACTGTTGCTAATCTTCGATGGTTTCGACGAAATGGCAGCCAGAGTTGATAAACAGCAGATGGTAAACAACTTTTGGGAATTAGCCAAAGTAGTAGTTCCCGGAGCAAAAGTTATACTTACCTGTCGTACCGAACATTTCCCGGAAGCTAAGCAGGGAAGGAGTTTATTAAATGCAGAATTGCGTGCTTCGGTTGCTAATTTAACCGCCGAATCTCCGCAATTTGAAGTATTGGAATTAGAAAAATTCAGCGACGAACAAATAAGACAGGTCTTTTCTCATGTTGCCAATACCAGCACCGTAGATAAAGTAATGCACAATCCCCAACTTCTAGATTTAGCACGTCGTCCAGTGATGAGCGACTTAATTTTAGAAGCATTACCAGATATCGAAGCCGGTAAACCAGTAGATATGTCGCGGGTTTATTTGTATGCCGTGCGTCGGAAAATGGAAAGGGATATTAAATCCGAAAGAACATTTACGTCATTAGTAGATAAAATGTATTTCCTTTGCGAAATCGCTTGGGAAATGCTTTCCAACGACCAAATGAGCTTGAATTATCGGTTATTTCCCGATAGAATTCGGCGTTTATTCGGCGATGCAGTTGAGCAACAAAAAGACTTAGATCATTGGCATTACGACATGATGGGGCAAACAATGCTCGTCCGAAATGCCGACGGTGATTATACTCCTGCTCATCGTTCGTTATTGGAATTTTTTGTAGCTTATAAATTTGCTGGGGAATTGGGAGTTTTAGCAGATGATTTTGTGGAAGTTGTCAGAAATAGAATTGGTGGGAATGAAGAAACTATAGCGCTAGGGTTTTCGGAAACCGAATCGATATCGCAACAGTTTTCGGAAACCGAATCGATATCGCAACAGTTTTTGGAAACCGAATCGTCATCGCAACAGTTTTTGGAAACTAAATCGTCATCGCAACAGTTTTTGGAAACCGAATCGTTATCGCAACAGTTTTCGGAAACTGAATCGTTATCGCAACAGTTTTCGGAAACTGAATCGTCATCGCAACAGTTTTTGGAAACCGAATCGTTATCGCAACAGTTTTCTTGGGGAGAATATTTTCAAAGTTATAGAGATAAAACTGTAGCGCTAGGGAAATTTGAATTTAAAAGCGAACCCTTAGAGAAATTAAGGAATACTGTTGGGCGATCGCCATTAACCAAAGCGGTTTTAGATTTATTAGTGGGGATGGTTGATAAAGGAGAATGTAGAGACGAGAAATTTCGCGTCTCCAAACTGTTGGAAGTTATTGAAAGTACGAAGGGGAAGAGTGAGGGGGAGGTTGGTTATGTTGGGGGGAATGCCGCAACGGTTTTGGTGAAGGTGGATAAAGCGGGTTTGGAAGGGAAGGATTTGTCGGGTGTGGTGGTAACAGGAGCAGATTTTGTTCATGCAAGTTTGAAAGGAGCTAATTTTACGGAAGCTAATTTAAAGAATTGTGCTTTTCCCAAAGCTTTTAGTGCAGTATTTACAGTTGCTTATAGTCCAGATGGTAAATATTTTGCTACTGGTGATGCAAACTGTGAAGTTATTTTATGGCGGGTTAGCGATAACCAACCAATATCAATTTTCAAAGGACATAAAGATTGGGTACGTTCGTTAGTTTTTAGTCCTGATGGAAATAAGTTAGTCAGTGGTGGTTATGATTGTACAGTTAAAATTTGGGATATCGAGACAGAAGAATGCTTAAAAACTTTTAAGGGACATTCTAGAAGAATACATTCAGTTACTTTAAGTTCTGATGGTAAGACTATAGCTAGTGCTAGTAGTGACCACAATGTAAGACTATGGAATATTGAAACAGGTGAATGCTTTAAAACTTTGCAAGAACATACCAGTTCTGTTAGAGGAGTAGCTATTAGTCCTAACAATAAAACTTTGGCAAGTGTCAGTTATGACAAGACTTTAAAATTATGGGATATAACTACAGGAAAATGCCTACAAACTCTTGAAGGACATACTCATAAAGTAAGAACAGTTATATTTAGTCCCGACGGTAATATTGTAGTGAGCGGTAGTTATGACCATACTGTAAAATTATGGAATGTCAAAACAGGAAAATGTCTAAAAACCCTATTATCTCATAAGGATTGGGTTAGATGTTTAGCTTTTAATTCTGACGGTAAAATTTTAGCCAGTGCTAGTTATGACAAAACTGCAAAGTTATGGGACATTTTTACTGGAGAATGCTTGAAAATTTTAGAAGGACATACAAATTGGATACGAGCAGTAGCTTTTAGTCCTAACGATATAAATGTGATTACTGCTGGCGATGACCAAACTATTAGACAATGGGATGTATTGAGTGGTGAATGTATTTCTATCTCACAAGGTTGTCCCAGTTGTATACATTCAGTAGTCATCAGTCCCGATGTTAATACTTTAGTAAATAGTAGTGAAGACCAAACATTAAAATTATGGGATATTAATACAGGAGAATTATTGCAAAGTTTACAAGGGCACACATCCAGAGTTAATTCTGTAGCTTTAAGTCCTAACGGTAAAATTATAGCAAGTGTGAGCTATGACAGGACAGTAAAATTATGGAACATTAGTACTGGAGAATGTAGGAATACTCTGTATGGACATACTTGGGCAATAAATTCCGTGGTATTTACTCCTGATGGTAACACTATAGCTACAGCAGGCAGTATTGAATCTGCAATTAAGTTATGGGATGTGAATACAGGAAAATGTTTAAATACGTTGTATGGACATGAAGATTGGATATGGTCAGTATCATTTAGTTCAGACGGTAAAATTCTAGCGAGTGGAAGCAACGACGAAAGTGTACGACTTTGGAATGTAAATACAGGAGAATGTCTCAAAACCTTGCAATGTAATGACCAATGCGTAAATACATTAGCTTTCAGTCCCAATTGCAATATTTTAGCTATTGGTTGTAGCGATAGTAAAATAAATTTGTGGGATATTGACGCGGAAGATAATGTTGAAGTTCTCGAAGGACACACAGATTCGATATTATCAGTAGCATTTAGTCCAGATGGAAAAACTGTAGCTAGTGGTAGTATTGATGAAACAGTTAAGTTATGGGATATTCAAACGAAAAAATGTCTCAAAACTTTTCATTGCGATAACGATGGTGTAAATGATGTTGCTATAAGTTCTGATGGTAAAATTCTCGCTGCTGGTGGTTGGAATGGAATAATAAAAATCTGGAACATCCAAACAGGTGAATGCATAAAAACCCTCAGCAACAAACCCTACGCTAACATGAACATCACCAACGCCACAGGATTAACCCCAGAACAAAAATCCTCACTTAAAGCATTAGGAGCGGTGGAACAGTGAACAGTGAACAGTGAACAGTGAACAGTGAACAGTTAACAGTGAACAGTTAACAGTGAACAGTGAGCAGTTAGGAATTAAAACCTTTAACCTTTAACCTTTGACCTTTAACCTTTAATTACTGCTAACGTAGTAATATAAATCCGACTTTAAATAAATTTATGTCAACCACTTCTATTGATATTGGTACGTTTATTACTCGTACTCCAGGTTTACACAATAATTCTCCTCATATTTCTGGTAAAGGTGTTACTGTTCGCAGAATTGCTTATTTGTACAAGCAAGGATTCAATGCTGAAGAAATAGCTGACCGTATAGAACATCTCAATCTTGCTGAAGTTTATACAGCACTTGCATATTACCACGCCAATAAACAAGAAGTTGAAGCAGATTTAGCTCATCAAGCTGCTGAAGCTAAACGTTTAGAAGCACTTCACGAACAAAATAGTGGTAATTGAGTATGAGTGATATTCGTTTATATATTGACCGAAAATCATAGGGTGCAAGCCCCTAAATTCTATTTATGGGGTAAAATAGTTTAGCAAAAAACATAAATATAGCTATTTCATCAGAAGAAAATTTAATAGGTAAAGTAGTTCGCGTGAGTCGAGTATCTAGTTAAATATCTTATTTATTCAAATACAATATTTACTATTTTTTATTAAAACAATTCTTTACCCTCTCCTTCATAAGGAGAGGGTGCGCGAAAGCGCGGGTGAGGTTTTTCACTTCTCCACCTCAAACCCCCTCTCCCTCCAACCAGACATATCACCTTCTAAGTGCAAAACTTCAGTAAAACCTGCTTTCTTTAAAGTCTCTTCCGCAATATTTGCTCTTACTCCTCTTTCACAATAAACAACTATTTTCTGATTACTTAAAGAATTAATTTCACTAATCCGAGATGGCAATTCTCGATATTCAATATTAATTGCTCCGGGAATATGCCCTTGCGAATATTCTTCAGAGGTACGTACATCTAAAATTACAGGAGCTTTATCTAATTTAATTTGCTCTATTAATTCTGTTGCGGGAATTTGCTTATTTCCAGCAATACTACTGTTGCAGGCATAAATATTGATACATAAAACTAATAATACAGATAGCAATACAAAAAACCTACAAAACCTTTGATATTTTTTCATGATTAACTAACCATTTTCTAATTCAAAACTCAGACAAATTTAAGCTACAACTCATACCATAAAATCAAAATTAAACATCGAATATATTCATTTTTGTGTTGTTGATAACTGCATTTATGTAAATTTAAATGCTATTGTTTTCAAACTCAATTTCAACTGATAATTATATTGTGGGAATATAAGAAATATTATGTTATTTCGTCAACTTTTTGATTCCGAATCAAGTACCTATACTTATTTAATTGCCGATTATCATACCAAAGAAGCTGTAATTGTAGATTCGGTATTAGAACAATTTCAACGAGATATGAATTTATTAAACGAATTTGGTTTAAATCTACGCTATTGCTTGGATACTCACGTTCATGCCGACCACATTACTGCTACAGGGAAACTCCGTCAAGCCACTGGCTGCTTAAGTATTGTACCGAAGAATTCTAAAGTGAAATGCGCTGATAGTTTCATGCAGCACGGACAAATATTGCAGATTGGAGCAGTTACCATCGAAGGAATTTCAACACCAGGACATACTAACAGTCATATGTCTTATTTGATTAACAATACTCACTTGTTAACTGGTGATGCTTTATTTATTCGTGGCTGTGGAAGAACTGATTTTCAAGATGGCGATGCAGGAATTTTGTACGACTGCGTTACCAAAAGATTGTTTACTTTACCCGATGACACTTTAGTTTATCCAGGCCACGATTACAAAGGATGTACCGTTTCCACAATTGCGGAAGAAAAACGATTGAATCCCCGATTTGCTGGCAAAACCCGCGATGATTTTATCAACTTGATGGAAAATCTTCACCTCCCCTTCCCAAAGAAAATTAAACAAGCAGTACCCGCTAATCGTAATTGCGGAATGTGATTACAGTTAACAGTTAACAGTGAGCAGTTAACAGTGAGCAGTTAACAGTGAGCAGTGAACAGTTAACAGTGAACAGTGAACAGTTAACAGTGAGCAGTGAGCAGCAATTAAACTCGTTTTTAAGGAGGGTTAGGGAGGATTTTCCCTTAACCAGTATTGAGTTAGCAGTGAGCAGTGAAAAGTGAGCAGTGAGATGGGCTATTTTTATATTTATGGAAATTTTATCTAATACTGTTGCGCTGTCACGAATGCAATTTGCGTTGACGGCGATTTTTCATATGTTATGGCCTGTTTTAACTACGGGTTTGGGTATTTTCCTGGTTGTTGTGGAAGGTTTATGGTTAAAGACACGCAATTATCATTACTATTACCATGCTCGTTTTTGGTCGAAGCTTTACGTTCTTAACTTTGGTATTGGTGTAGCTAGTGGGATTCCGATGGAGTTCCAGTTTGGTACGAATTGGGCACCACTTTCGGAAGCTGTTGGTAATTTTTTTGGCAGCATCATCGGTTTTGAAGCTTCTTGGGCTTTTATGCTGGAGGCTGCTTTTTTAGGAATTATGGTGTTTGGTTGGAAGCGAGTGAATGGCAAAATTCACTATTTGGCAACGATTTTGGTTGCTTTTGGCTCGAATCTTTCTACTTTCTGGATTTTAACGGCAAATTCTTGGTTACAAACTCCTGCTGGTGGAAGTTTCGTTAATGGGGAGTTTGTAGTTAGCGATTATTTCCAAGCTGTTTTCAATCCTGTTATGGCTGTGAGTGTTTTTCATATGTTTCTTGCGACTTTGGAAACTTCGCTGTTTGTAATTGGAGGAATCAGTGCTTGGTATATTCTCAATAAGCGCAATCGGGCATTCTTTTCTATCGCTTTAAAGATTGTGATCGCAGTGGCTATCATCGTTGCTCCTCTACAAATTTGGGTGGGGCATTTGAGCGGCGAGCAGGTTTATCATTATCAACCTTCTAAGTTAGCAGCGATGGAAGCCCAATGGGAGACTACACCGGCAGGGGAAAGTGCTGATTGGAGTATGTTCGCGATTCCCGATGAGAAAGTAGAAAAAAATAGTTGGGAAATTACTATTCCTCATGCTTTAGGCTATATTTTGGAATTTAAGCAGAAACTTTCGCAACCAGTACAGGGTTTAAAGGCTTGGAAACCGGAAGATAGACCGCATATGGTAGGGTTAATTTACTATGCTTTCCGTACCATGATTGCTATTGGTTTCTTTTTTGCAGGATTGATGTTGTTAAGTGTAATTCAGTGGTTGCGCGGAAAATTATCGGCAAAAAATATTACTAAGCAAAAACTGTTGATGATTGGTTGGATTTTTGCGGCTCCCTTGGGTTACATCGCCGTAGAATCTGGTTGGATAGTACGTTGCGTTGGCAGACAACCCTGGACTGTATATAAGGAAATGCGTACAGTTGATGCGGTATCAAATCTTCCTCCGGGAAATGTTTTAACAACACTTGTGGGCTTTGCAATCGTTTACAGCATCTTGTTGATTGCTGCTTTGTATTTTGGTAGTCGCATCATTCGTAGAGGTCCTAACTTTAATTTACCAATACCGGGATTAGAACACAAACCCGCAGTGGGAACCAATCCAGGGCAATTTATCCCTGACGAGCGCCCGATAGAAACACAGCAGTGAACAGTTAACAGTTAACAGTGAACAGTGAACAGTAAGGAATTAAAAGTAGTAAATTAAGGATTTAATTATTTCTACGCCCTCTACTAACATCTTGCACCATTCTCAACAAGCGCCTTGGAATAAATTCCCAGGCTCACAAACAAAGTCTGATAAATCAGACTGGGAAAGATTTATAGTGCGTTTTAACGTACTTTGTATATTAGCCTTGTAAGCCGGAGGCTTTCTCGCAGAGAAATTGATTTCAAGGCAGGTATTCGGGCTTAACGATAATGGTGCAAGATGTGAATCTACACCCTCTACCCCTTCTACTTAACTACTCCCTACTAACTCCTAATGAATACTTTAAATTATTTACTGCCGCAGATGTGGTTTGGAATTTTAGCTTTATTTTTGTTTCTTTATGTGATGCTCGATGGGTTTGACTTGGGAGTTGGTATTTTATCGCTGAATTGTTCAAGTGAGGAGCGTCGGAGTATTTTAATGACTAGTTTGAGCAATATTTGGGATGCTAACGAAACTTGGTTGGTGTTGATGGCAGGTAGTTTATTCGGTGCCTTTCCTTTAGCTTACGGTACTATCCTCAATGCTCTTTATATCCCAATTTACATTATGATTTTTGGGTTTATTTTCCGTGCTGTGGCTTTTGAATTCCGAGAAGCAGCAAACCGGAAATTCTTGTGGAATCTTTCTTTTGCTATGGGAAGTTTTTTAGCTGCGTTGGGACAAGGATTTGCTTTAGGTGGTATACTTACGGGAATTAAAGTTGATGAAAAAGGACATTTTATCGGTACAACTTGGGATTGGTTAAATGTTCCATCGGTATTAGTTGCTGTAACTTTAATTCAAGGTTACCTATTAATTGGTTCTACTTACTTAGTGTGGAAAACTACGGGACAATTGCAGGAAACTCATCGTAAAAGTGCCAAATTTGCGGCTATCACAACCTTAACTGGAGCAATATTAATTACAATTATAACTCCTTTTATTGACGAAACTGCTCGAATTCGGTTATTTTCCAAACCTCTAATTTATGTCTTTACTTTAATACCCTTATTAGGAATTTTCTTAATTTGGCAATTACTCATAAGCTTGAATAAAAGAGCAGACAGAATGCCATTCCTTTGGACAATACTGCTTTTCTTACTCACATTCATTGGACTAGCTTTAATGGTATTTCCTTACATTATCCCAACTCAGATTACCATTTATCAAGCCGCAGCAGACCCCAGTTCAATGCTAATTATGATTATATTTATTGGTGCTTTAATTCCGATAATGTTGTTTTATAATCTTTATTCTTATATAGTCTTCCGGGGTAAAGTTACCGGGAGTCATCATTGATAAATAGTTCGTAGTTGCGCTTTAGCGCTTTAAATTGTAGGGTGTGTTACGGCTCTAATAATATTGAATTCTAAATTACCATCTTGAAAATGCCGTAACGCACCATCTGTTATTTGTAATAATCAAATTTTTATAACCAATAACCAATTACCAATTACCAATAACCAATTACCAATAACCAATTACCAATTACCAATTACCAATTACCAATAACCAATTACCAATTACCCATAATAAATTAAGTTCGCAAACGATAACCTACACCTCTGACTGTCTCAATTAAATTATTGCCCAATTTTCTGCGTAAATGACCGATATAAACATCAACTACATTAGAACCTGGATCGTAATCATAACCCCAAATGCGGTTTAATAGCTGCTCTCGGCTCATTACCTGCATCGGATGACGGGCTAATATTTCTGTTAAGTTAAATTCTCTGGCTGACATTTCTATTTCTTTTTCTGCAACCCAAACTTGTCGTGTCAGCAAATTTAAAGTTAAATTTCCTATTTGCAGTTTAGTTTCCTCTTTTGCTGTTGGTTGGTGAACTTTACGCAACTGCACGCGAATTCTTGCTAGCAGTTCTTCAAAACGAAAAGGTTTTGTGATATAATCATCAGCCCCTCCTTCAAGTCCCGATACCGTATCATCTAAACCATCTCGTGCCGTCAGCACAACTATTGGTAAGGTTTCCCCGCGCCCGCGCAGTTGTCTGAGTACTTCCATCCCATCCATTCCGGGAAGCCCCAAATCTAGAATCAAAAGCTCAAAATCCTTACTGCTAGATATATCTGCAACTTCTCTACCGTTTTTAACGACAAGAGTTGTGTAGCCGTGTGCTTGTAATCCGGCTTCGATAAATTCGGCTACGCGGGGATTGTCTTCGGCTATGAGAATTCTGTTCATTCGTTGTATCCTCAGAAATCGGAAATACGATTGTAAAAGTGGAGCCAACTCCAAGGGCTGAATCTAGTTCAACCCAGCCATTATGGGCATTAGCAATGGCTTCGACAATCGATAATCCTAAGCCTGCTCCTTCTCCGGGAGAGTAGCGATCGCTATCACTAGCGCGAGCAAACCGATCAAAAATCCGTTCTTGGAATTCGCTGGAAATTCCTTCTCCGGTATCCCGTACCCATAAATAAGCATACTCTTCTCGAACCGCCGAACCAAGGGCAATTGTATCGCCTTCTTGGGTATGTCTAATAGCGTTTTGCACGAGATTCATTACTGCTTGAGTTAAACGCCCTTTATCGATTGCCACTGGACTCAAACCTTTCGATTCTAGTCGCCAATCACGTTTTGCCATGCCTTGCGCTTTAAAGTATAACTCTTCGGTAAACCAGTCAAGCTCTTCGGGTTTAATACGTAAGAAATTTGGCTGTTCGGCTCTGGCAATTAGAAGCAAATCGTTGACTAAACGGTTCATGCGGTTTAGTTCATCGGTGACTAATTCAATTGTTTCGGTTTGCTTTTCCGGTCGATATTTAAGTATTTCTAAATGACCTTGAATAATTGTAATTGGCGTTCGCAATTCGTGTCCGGCATCTTTGAGAAACTCTTGTTGACTTTCAAAGGCTGACTGCAGACGGTTGAGCATTGCATTAAAAGTAAGGCTCAATTCGGCAATTTCATCATTTCCAGCCACAGCAATCCGCTTTGACATATCGGTTTGCGTAATTTCACGAGCAGCTTCGGTAACTTGACGCAGTGGAAATAAAACCTTTCCTGCGGTTATCCAAGCGATGAGAAAAAACAAAGTTAAAACAACAGTTGCTACCTTAATTACTAGGATAATTGTCTCGGTTCCAGTTTGGTAATCGGCTCTAGCATCGCGAAGCGCAACTACAACTCCCTTGCTTTCCTTGATTTCAATGGGTTTAGCTACATAATAAATCGGTCCGTCTGAAAGAATCAATTTGTTGCGTCTCAATTCAGAAATGTTTGTCCATTCTTTAATTAATTGAGAATTTTGGGCAATCTCCGGAGGTAATGGTAACTGACTGGTTTCAAAAATACTTCCTTTTATGAGTGTAAATATATACTCATTTCTGGCAGAAACGTGAAGCGGTAAAACCTCTCGAACAATATCCTCTAATTGATTTATAGAAGGATTTTGATTCACATTTTGCTTGGCTAAGCGATCGAATTTACCAACCTCTGCCACTAAAGCATCTTGAGCTTGTCTTTGCAGCACTTCGCAGAAAATCTGACGAGTTACCCCAACTGAAACCAATACAGTGCAGGTGGTAAGCAGAAAGTACCAAGCTAAAATACGAAAACGAACACTTGAGAAAATTCTTCTTTTAGGGCAGTTTGGTGCGTTTTCGGTAAATTTTTTATTCTTGTATCTAGAAAACAGGTTGGGTTTCATTAGTTTCTGTTTCGTGAAAAACTAAAATGCTTGACGAGAAATTAAAACTTCTAACCGTGCTTGAGATTGGTAATGAAATTCTTGCTTCGGAGGAGCAGTCATATGTAGCTGAACATTAACCACGTAATCCATTAAACTTAAACTTGATTCTAGCCATTTTGGTTGAAGTGAAGAAAATCTTAAACTCATGGTTTTCATTTAATTAGCACTTACCCAAAGCCCCACTTTTTAAGGGGGGTTGGGGGGATCTAAACGGCTGAAATACTTTATTTATCCTTGTGTTTGCGTAAGTTCTATTAATATCTAAATTGATTTTTCTGTTTACCTTTAACCTTTAACTTTTTACTTTTTGTGATTCGTTTAAAAAATCCCCGAACTACTTTTCGCTGGTCAACCGCGTGTAAAATAATAAAAGCTCCGAAAGTATAAGCTAGCCAAAAATGAATACTTCTTCCCAAATCAACTAGCTGGCTATTTTGAGGAAATAAATCGGGTACAGTTATTCCCAAAAAGCGCACATTATTACTTTTGAAAGAATTAGAAAAGAAGAAACCACTGATAGGCACAGCCCACATAAATATGTAAAGAGCAGTATGAAGGGCAAATTTCTGCATCCATTCAGAACTATACTTTGGCAGACGCTTGGTATACTTTTTCCACCATACCCGCAGCAAAGTTAAAATTCGCCAAGTTAATAAACCCATTGTCAGCACTCCCATAGTTTTATGGAAATCGTAAAGAGAGCCGCGTACAAAGAAATCTCTGGGTAAACGTGCCATAAAAGCCCCACCGATAAAAAGTACGATGTAGCACTTAAACATCCACCAGTGAATTGACATCAGATTTTTGAAAGCAGAGTTTTGTCTGGGTTTATTGGCTTTTGCTTGACTCATCATTTTTCTCCTTAAATTGTCTGAGGCTTATACAATTTAAGTATCATGTCAGTATCTAAATCAATCGTGAAACTTTTATGAAAGATTTTTTAGAATTACCGCTCATCTTCATTAGCCGCAATCGGTGTATTCTTATCAAAATCAACAGTTTTGCTGGGCGTTGCTGACTCCGGGTATGAATTTAAATGTAGAGACGCAAGGGTATCGCGTCTCTACATCTGTCGGAACAACGAAATATGGTTAAATAATGGGTGTCACCCCTGATTCACCAGCAGTATCCTTCCGCCAGGAGACGGGATGGGAGTGAGGTGACAGAGTGTATGCGACTCAAATGAAATACCCTATAACTGTTAACTGTCATGGTACTGCTAACTGTTCACTGTCATGGTACTGCTAACTTCTTCTCGTAACCGATTAATCCATTCACTCATGCCATCTTTATTAAGACGGTAACTTAAAGGATTAGCAATTAACATCGCCGTACTTTCATATAAAGTAGCGATTTCAACTAAGCCATTTTCTTTTAAAGTTTTTCCCGTCGCAACTATATCAACAATCGCTTCCGACATTCCGGTAATTGGTCCTAGCTCTACAGAACCATAAAGCGGTATAATTTCTACAGGTAAATCTAAGTTTTGAAAATAATCGCGGGCTGAATTGACAAACTTAGATGCAACTCTGCAATCAGTAGGTAAATCTAAAGGGGATTTATAAGCACTCGCAGCTTTTACAGCTACCGACATCCGACAACCACCAAACCCCAAATCAACTAAACGTGCTATTTTTGGCTTTTTCTCTCGCAGCACATCATCACCAACAATACCCAATTGTGCTTGTCCGTATTCTACATAAACAGGTACATCTGAGTTTCTTACCTTGAGTCCCCTAGCTTTTCCGCTAGCATCCAATATCTGTAATTGACGATTTCCCGAATCTAGAAAAGCGCTAAAATCCAAACCTACAGATTTTAGTAAACGAATACTGTTTTTCAGAAGTTCGCCTTTTGGTAATGCAACAGTTAACATAATTAGTTGTTAGTGGTTAGTTGTTAGTGGTTAGTTGTTAGTGGTTAGTTGTTAGTTGTTAGTGGTTAGTTGTTAGTGGTTAGTTGTTAATGATTTTTCTTCGGTAATATTTTTTCAGTTCTTCTTGTCTCCGCTTTCGGGTTTGTTAGTTCGCTCAACGCAGGGAGACAACCCACCACGCGACTACTCTCACCATCTCCCTATCTCCTCATATCTTTTTAACCTACCATTTATTTAGTATCTGAATATATTTATTAATCCAAAATCTGTCTTGGAAAGTTTGCTGGGATAGAAACCGACTCCAGCAACTTTCCGCAAAATCTAAAATCTAACATAAGAAAAATGCGAATTTTGATTGTTGACGACGAAACCGAACTTACCAATCCTTTAACTCGCTTGTTAACTAGGGAAGGTTATAGTGTCGATGCTGCATTTGATGGCACAACTGGAAGCGAACTTGTAAAAAAAGGTAATTATGATTTATTTATTTTAGACTGGATGCTACCAGGAAAAACTGGTTTAGAAATTTGTCGGCAATTACGACAGCAAGGCATGACAACACCAGTATTGTTTCTGACTGCAAAGGATACTTTGGATGATAGAGTTGAAGGCTTAGATGCAGGTGCCGATGATTACTTAGTCAAACCTTTTGAATTACGGGAATTACTAGCAAGAGTCAGGGCTTTATTGCGCCGTGCAGGAGTAGAAGAATATACAAGTACAAATAAAAGAATTATTGTAGAAGACTTAGAATTAGACGCGCAAAACCAAATAGCTTATCGTCAAGGCAGAATTATTGAATTATCGGAAAAAGAAAGTAAATTGCTGCAATATTTGATGGAAAATCCCGGTTTACTACTAACTCATACCCAGATTATGCAACATTTATGGGAAGAAGACGAACAACCCAGCAGTAATGTGATTGCTGCCTTAGTTCGTCTTTTAAGAAGAAAAATTGAAGTTAAAGGTGAAACGCAATTAATTCACAGCGTTTATGGGAAAGGTTATCGGTTTGGAGTTAGTTCAATATAATGTTTGAAATAGTTTTTATAGAGTCATAACTTACGCAACTGGCATATTTTCCTTGTAGGGTGCTGTACTCCTGGAATAAATTTGAACGTGATTATAATACTTGTAGCGTCACGCACCAAGCTGCTAATGTGACAATTGTTTTTGATTTGTTTAATAAAAGTTTTTTTTAAAATACTGTAATCTAGCTTACTGACTGATTATTAGTAAATTAGATATTTGTATATTTACTCTAATTGTATGTATTGAAATATCTTGATATTTGATTATATTAGAAAGAATATGACCTTGTAATAAGTGCTGATTAGCTTTCTCGCAGAGAAATCAATTTCAAGGCTAATATACAAAGTACGTTAAAACGCACTCAAACCGATTCTCAGTCTTATTTATAAGACTTTGCATATGAGCCTGGGAATGTATTCCAAGGCGGTTTAGTGCGAACTTGATAAGTGAGTGTGCAAAATTAATTGTGTCATTGCTCAGGAGCGGCGAAGCATTCACTCCGTTCCATTCGCAATGACAAATATACAATTAATTTTGTCTAAGTACTTATCAAGCATCTTTTACAACCCGATTAATCTCCTTCTGCATTTCTTCTCTCAAACCTTGCGCTTTCTGATAAAATTCCCCGCGATTTTCACAACCATCAACTTTCACTAAAGGTTGAATAAAATATTTTAATTTACTTCTCCCAGCCCAAATTCCCATACTTGGAAACAGCGCAAACCACGGAATTAAAGGTGATGCTGGTAAAAAAGGTAAACCAAAAAGTTTTTGCAACCAAGTAATATTTAAAGTATAAGGATGCAGCTTTTCACTACCAATACAAATAACCGGTAAAATTGGAATTTGATATTTTTGGCTTAACCGTACAAAGCTAATATCAAACTTTTGTAATTGATAGCGCTTAAACCAACCTTTACCTGGTCCCCTTAAACCTTCTGGTGCGTACAATAAAATCTTTTTCTGTTTAATTGCCGCTTCAAAATCATCATACCTTGCTTTGACTCCACCCAATACTTGCGACCATCCCGGTGGCAGCCACCAAGTAATCCAAGGATGTTCAAATAAGTCAACACCAGCTAAAGGATATACATTCCATTCATGATTTTTACTGAATAAATATCCTAAAGTTAAAATATCCCAAGGAAAACTCATTCCCGCATGATTCATAGCCACAATCATCGGTTGATTTGGCGGTAAGTTTTCCAGTTGTTTTAATTCTCCACCATAATAATATTCAATAATTGGCCGTAAAATTTGTTCTCGAAACGCTATTTGATAACTCGGATTAAATTCAGTAACTTGATTGCGGGGAAAACGACAACCCAAACGCAACCAGCGAATCAACAACGCTAAATAAAATCCCAAAGGAATTAAAAATAATATATATTCCAACCAATTCCAACCATCCGGGTCATTATGATAATGTTGCCAGTGACGGTTAAATAAAATTAGCCAGCCCGGAGGATACCACAGACAAAACCAATCAAACCAGCCAAATTTAAATTCCTCAACAGATTTCTGTTTGAGTTGAGGGCTAAAAAGGTTTTGTGAATTTTGCTGAATCACAGGCAATGCTATTTTTCTACAACTGGATTATAAAATCCTAGCCTTATTGTCTGCTAATTAACCTCATGCTGCGGACGGAAATTTTCTTATTTTCGGTAATCTGATAAGCAGGATGGGAGTAAAGGTGAAGTCACCCGGTTAGACTCGCTAAAGCAATAATTATCATTGGACGATAGCCACAGCAAGGGATTCTCGCTTTCCTACAACAGCGGGTAGAACTAATCCTAGCGCAATTAGTAAGCTATTAGGCTGGTACAATCAGCGACTTATGGAAACCATCAATCAAGATGCAGACTTGTATAGTTTATTTATAGAAATTAGTCACTTACTCAAATCCCCTTTAGCACTTTATCATCCACGAGTTTTCTTAAAAGTACTTTCTTCCTAAAAACGTTTTACTTCTAATTTACACTTTTTTAAACGCAAAGTAGCGCAAAGGAAAACGCAAAGGAACGCAGAGCTTTTTTATCATTCCAATGCAACCGGAATTGATATCATATTTCGATGCAGTAACGCCCAATTTTCCAATAATACGGGAGTCATTCAGCAATTATATAAATATACAACTGTTGTTTTAGACTATTTAACCCCAGCTATCTCCACTCATCTCAAAAAAAATGTAGTACCCCCTTGACATATTTGTAGCATGCTATGTAGTATGAGATTACAAGGGTAATACAGCAACCGCAAGACGGTGATGTTAAACCATCAGAACCATGAAAATTGAATTGCCATATATGGGGAGTAATTCAGTCATAAGAAGCACCCTGTCGAGTAGGAATGCACAGATAGTGTAAGTAAGTCGGCATAAAAAAACAAGGTATGTAATTGCGAGGTTCATTACGTGAAACGAAGCAATCGCTGTCCTTTCCGCTTGAGAACGTAGTGTAATCGGATAACATATCAGACTACGAATCTGAAGATTGTAGGTTCAATTCCTACCGTTCTCGTTACATGGGAAAGATGTTGAAATGGCTGGTTTGAGATGCTGAACTAGACTAGTTCATTTGGTAATATCCATCTTTCCTTCTTTATCCCCCGGTAGCTCAGTTGGTAGTAGCGCCTTTTTGAAAAATAGGAGGTCGTCAGTTCAATTCTGACCTGGGGGGCTTTCATTGCCTTGTAGTGTAATTGGCAACACACTTCTCTTTGGAAGAGGTATTTCAGGTTCAAGTCCTGACGAGGCAGTTAAATCAAGCTCCCGTAGCCCAACTGGAAGAGGCGGCTGTCTTAAAAACAGTCTATGTGTGGGTTCAATTCCCACCGGGAGTATCGATATGCTGCTGTAGCCCAACTGGAAGAGGCGCTAGTCTTAGAAACTAGATGTTGTGGGTTCAACTGTCCCAGAAGTTTTGATGGGTTGATTAAAGGTTCGTAGTTGCGGGTCAGCGCCAACAGGTTGCGCGGAAGCGCCACGACGAACCCAACCGGGGGGTTTTATTGCGAACGGCGGGGGACGGGGGGCCGTGCAACGTAAAAACAACCCGGAAGAATTAAATGCA
>JBCBPQ010000120.1:0-20575 GCA_039820645.1 Cyanobacteria bacterium J06633_8
ACCACTAACCACTAACCACTAACAACTAACCACTAACCACTAACAACTAACCACTAACAACTAACCACTAACCACTAACCCAACCTCCTCCCAACGTCCAACGGCTTTACCGATAACTGATAATTCTTGCATCAAACTATCAAAACGTTCTGGTGGAAGGGATTGAGCTCCATCTGACAAAGCTTTTGCGGGGTTGGGATGAACTTCTATCATTAAGGAATCACATCCTGCTGCTATAGCTGCCATAGCCATTGAAGGAACAAGTTCTGATAAACCCGTACCGTGAGAAGGATCTATCATAATAGGTAAATGAGTTAGTTTGCGTAAAACTGGTATTACCGATAAATCTAAGGTATTGCGAGTATACTGACGGTCAAAGGAACGAATACCCCGTTCGCACAAAATTACGTTGGGATTTCCTGAAGCAAGAACATATTCAGCAGCCATCAACCATTCTTGAATAGTTGCAGACATTCCTCGCTTCAATAAAACGGGTTTGGATTGCGCTCCCACTTTTTTAAGCAACGAGAAATTTTGCATGTTTCTCGCACCCACTTGGACAACATCTGCAACTTCTGCAATTTTGTCTAAGTCAGCAGCGTCCATTACTTCGGTAATGATTCCCAATCCGCTAGCTTCTCTTGCTTTGGCTAATAATTCCAAAGCGCTTTCACCATGTCCTTGAAAAGCATAAGGTGAAGTACGGGGTTTATAAGCACCACCACGGAGAAACTTTGCCCCAGCAGCTTTAACGCGCTGCGCTGTTTCTACAATCATTTCTTCATTTTCTACCGAACAAGGGCCAGCCACAACCACCAAAGGATAATTTTCTCCAAAGGTAACTTCACCATCGGGAGTATTGACTACAATACCTGAAGCTTCCCCATGACGAAACTGACGACTAGCACGTTTAAAAGGCTTTTCTACCCGCAATACTTCCTCAATCCAAGGACTTATCTCTTGAATTTGCAGTGGATCTAAACTTGCTGTTTCTCCAACTAAGCCAATTACTACTTTATTTTGACCAACTATTTTTTCTGGTGTCAATCCCCAGCTAATCATTTCTTCACTGATGCGTTTAACTTCCGCTTCAGGAGAACCGACTTTCATTACTATAATCATGGAAAACTTACCGATATCTACTTAATCGCTAATTAAAATCTAACGTTAATAGCTAATTTTTGCTTGACGATATAGGTCATGATTCGTACATAAAAATGAAATAATTGTTATTTTAACGCCGGAAAATTGTAGGGTGTTTTATCGCGGAGCGTAACCCACCGTATATCTAATAGTTGATTTCAATAAAGTTGATGGGTAAAGACTGGAAGTAGCAACTCGTTACAAGGCTCTGCCTTGTAATGCATTTTCAGAGGCTCTGCCTCCAGCCCACTTTGAAGGCAGAGCCTTCATCTAATAGGTTCCCAGCCGTCTTACTGGGAACTATTAAAGATATCGCCAATTATCAATTACCAATTACCAAAACTTCATAACCCAATAAATAAAGAATGAAGAACGAACTTTAAAATTCATCCTTCATTCTTCATACATCTTCATTTTTCTTAATCAGCTAAGCGATCGCTTTTGTTCATACTTTTTTTTGCCGAGTCTCGCGCCAACCTGCTACCATTCGTCCAAAGTTGGTAGTAAATTCGCTCCAACCAATTAGAGTTCCGACTCTTTGCTCCTCCCAAGAAGCGGAAAGAACCCCGTAAGTAATTCCCAAAACTCCCAAACCAAATAGCCCCATATTTACAAGCAGTACTAACAGGGGAGGAAGTTTGATATCGGCATAAATAATCAGCAAATAGCTGACAACCAAAGTCAAGATACCCAATACAGACGGTACTCCACATAACCAAGCTACACGTCTAACCATGCGCTGGCTAACAGCTTGGGGGATAGCCATTTCTTCCTTGGTAAAAGGAGGCTTTCTTTGTGCTTCCTCTTTGGGTTCTTCCTTAACAATTGGTGTTTGAGCCTTAGCTTTAGGGGGCTTTTGGCGTTTTTTATTTGGTTCAAAAGGTAAGCGGTTGCGTTCGGATTCGGCAGACATAATCAGCAGCTCTATTATTTACCCACGTATACCGAGACTGCGAATCAAAGTTTTATAACGTTCGCGGTCTCCACTTTGAATATAAGACAAAAGACGCTTACGTTGACCAATCATCTTCAACAATCCTCTACGAGAGGAATGGTCTTTTTTATTCGCTTGCAGATGTTTGCTCAAACGGTTAATCCGTTCGGTAAGCATGGCAACTTGTACCTCAGAAGAACCAGTATCGGTTTCGTGGACTTGATATTGTGTGATTAACTCTTGCTTTTTTTCTTGTGTTAGCATAAACCAACTTTATTTTCTTTAATCTAGGCAGCAGTTTCTAATATTATCACAGGCATTTGGCTGTGGGATGAATTCTGGTGGAGATGGAGAGTCATTAACTTCCAAACTCCAAACTCCTAACAGACGGGGCGCAGTGCTACGTCTCTACACTGCTAACTGATTAAAAATCGGCTTACGAGTTTCCAAATCAAATTCGTATCCTTTGGGCAAAATATGCAGTTTCGCATTGCAAATTGCCAGTGCTTCGTCTTGTAAGATATTGTCAATATTGCTATGAGTCACACCCGATTCGTCAATAATGGTAACGGCTCCTTTTCCAATTACTTGAATTTTGTTATTAGTAACTAACATCGCAGTATTTTCGTCAATTCCAAATCCCAAAACCGCTTCTTGTTGCTGCATTAAAGCTGAAATCAAACGTCCTATACGACCGCGTTGTAGAAAATGCTGATCTATAATTACTCCTGGTAAAAAGCCCATTCCAGGAGACATTTTGGCAATTTCCATGCGAGGATGTGTTTGGCCATCACCATCAAAAATCATCATATCTGGCATTATCGCAGCACCTGCACTCGTACCCGCTACTATCATTCCTTCAGCAAACCGGCGGTGAATGGCTGCGTCTAAATCGGTATCTTTGATAGTATCGACGATTTTTTCTTGATCTCCTCCTGTAAAAAATATCCCAGTCGCTTTTTCAATATTCTGTAATGCAATAAATGAATTAGCGTCTTCTTTGGATCTTGTATCAATTGTACGAACATCTTCTGCACCGAATTGCTCAAATAAGCCAGTATATTTTTGTCCTACTTCTATTGGTGATTCAGTTGCAGCAGTCAATATAACGATTCTTGCTTTTATTCCACCGGCGTAGCGAACAAATTCTTGCAGAATCTCGCATTCCCCTTCTTTATCTTCCGCTCCGCCAATAATTAACAGCGCTCCACGGATGCTATTGTAGGTCATCTTATCTCCGAATATATACTTAATTTTAAAAAACTAAAATTGTAACTTTATTATACGTTTGAATTATAAATATTTAAATAAAAATGATTTAATAATCAACAGGGAGCGAGACGCTCCCACTAGGGATAAATTACCCCATAAGTATCACCTTTAACCTTAAACATGCAGACCTACTATTCACATTCTCACATTTCGGGGATATTCTGCTGTTGATTTTTAAGGCATTATTAGACTCTAACGGCACATCCAAAATAATCTATTTTCACATCTAACACCGGACGAGCCATTTGTTCAACATATACGACTGGCTGACAGTCGGTGATTTGAGATAATTTTTCCGTTGCGGCTAATTCTATACCAAAATGTTTCTGAAACAATGTTTTGGTTTGAGCAAAAGCTGCATACAGATTATCTTTATCTGCCTTTCCACGTTTACCAAAATAGGGAAAATGATGAATAAATCTACCGAACAACATTTCACAATCTTGTGCATATTTCATTGTGTCGAGAATATGACAATGCCAAACTTTATCTATTTCTTGAGTTGGAACTAATTGATGTTTGGGATAAAGATAAATTAAACACAAAAAGGCAGAATAATGATAAATTGCTCTATTTGTCTGCTCATAAGTCCATTTTTCTCCTTCGTCGGAGTCCATTAACTGATAAGCAATAGCCTTTAAGTCCAATTGCTGAAGTTTGTCGGTAAATAATTGAAGTTCGCTAGATAAACCTGACTGAGTTGATAACATAATTGCAATAATTGATTAATAAAGTTTTAAAGAAGCAATTTCATCAACAAAGAAGGTAGATACGCACAACTACAACTGTGCAACGCCGAGTGAAACCCTGTTATTTCCGGTTAATCAAACCAACTTGAGCCTAAATATCTGATATTTTATTTATATGCACCAAAATATTCTGTATTAAACAGATATACTCTTTATTTCTATTATAAATGACTTCTCAAGCCCCTGAAGTTAAGATTGTAAGATAACCCTAGAATCGTTAATCCAAAATCGAATTTGCTTCTATGATTGAATTCAAATTAGTATTGAATATTCCTGATTCCAATTTACAAAGTGTCACAGTATTAATTGATTATTTTGTGTATTTTTGAATTGACAATATCTGATGCAATACTATAAAAAGCTATTAAATAAGGCATCGTAGATATATTTTTGGTTAAATAAAAAAATAGTTACTAAAATAATCGCTGACTACTTCTATCGCGCTTATGAGATTTCCTATACAAATCTCTCCCTCACTTCCTCACTCCCTCACTCCCTAACTCAATTGGTGAGGCTATCTTTTACTCAGCAAGGGGAGTAGTGGTAAGGTACGAGAAACCGCTATTTTAAGTTTAAATTCCAGTTTTAAAACTGTTACACTCAAAACTTGGGAATTTTGGAGATTAATCAACTTTATTAGTGATATTATTGCGGTGGATAATGGAACGCTAGAAATATACAATGCAGTATAAAGAAATCAGGCATGGACTTATCCAAAATTGCACTACTATTATTCAAAGCTGTTTTACAAGAGGGAAAAAACTCCCATATAGCTTCGGATTCTGCTTATTCTATATATAATCTTCTGTTTTGGATTATTGCTGAAAAAATTGCGGAATCAGACTTAGAAGCGATTTTGCACGATTTTATCGAACTAGCTAGTCGCGATATTGAGGAGGGAAATCAATTAAGCTATACAATACATAACTACTATACAGATAAAATACCTGTTGAAAAAAAAGATATACATAGCAAGCTGCAAAATTTGATTACTTTGTATAATTACCAAGAGTTAATCAAAAATCAAAATACAGTTAAGCTCGATAAATATAAATCTATTTACCACAATTTACCAGCCCGCGATTGCAATAGATTTGTTGGCAGGAATGCAGAAAGCAAAAAATTGCTGGAGTTGCTTGCTTTTGAAAGTCTTACTCCTCGCATAAGCATCGAAGGTTTGGGGGGTGTGGGAAAGACTACTTTAGTTTTAGATATTGCTTATCGTTATTTGCAAGCAGGTAAAAATAGCTATTCTCCTTTTGAAGCCATAGTGTTCACCTCGGCGAAACCGCAACACTTTACAAATAAAGGTATTTTTCCACGACTTTTGCCTCAAAGAACTCTTCAAGATATTTTGCGGGCTATTGCACGTACTATCAAATGTCCGGATACTGTAACTACTAACTTTAAAGAGACTTACGAGCAAGTTTATAGTCGTTTGGCAAATATGCCGACTTTATTAATAGTAGATAATTTAGATGCTTTGGAAGAATCTCAAGAAGTTCTTAATTTTTTATACGAATTACCTGAAACAGTAAAAGTTATAATTACCAGTCGAGAAACAACGCCTTTTACTCAAATTTGCTTACATCCTTTAACTCAAACTGAAGGATTGACTTTAATTCAAAATCAAGGGATAGAAAAAAATGTAGAATTAGCTTTGAGGGAATCCCAGCAACTTTATCAAGCTACTGGAGGAATTCCCGCCGCCATCGTATATGCTGTAGGGCAGTTAGCATTTGGCTATAGATTTGCTGATGTTTCTCCTCAGATTATGCACCATCAAAGGGATTTTGCGCGTTTTTACTTTGATAATTCGATACAAACTCTCAAAGGGAATTCATCTCACCTGATTTTGATGGCTTTAGCGCTTTTCCCCAAAGCTGCGACGTTTGAATCAATTTGCAATGTTGCCGGAGTAAAAGATAAGAATCAAGCTTTAGATGCTGTGGCTAAATTGGAACAGCTTTCTTTAGTTAGTTGCGATCCAGGTTATTATAAAATATTACCTTTAACTCGGGAATATGCTCTCTCGGAATTAGTTGCAAACCCAGAATTTGCATCGCTACTACGCAAAAGGTGGGTGAATTGGTATCTCGATTTTGCTCAAAAATACGGTGGAAAATATGAGAAAGAATGGAATGATTATCACGAGTTAGAAGCAGAATGGGAAAATATTTGTGAAGTGATGGAATGGTGTATTGCTAAAGATGAATACGCTGATGCGTCCACTCTGTGGCAATATATCAATTGCTATACTTATTCTCAAGGATATCGCCGAAATCGTCTGCATTATTGGGATACTCCCCTACATTGGCTGGAATGGTTGATTGAAGCGGCTCAGAAAAGGCAAGATTTATCTAATACTGCTAGAATGATGAGCGATTATGCTTGGAAATTAATTTTAATCGGACAACCGCAACATTTAAATAAAGCAGATAATTTACTAGCTGATTCTTGGAAACTTCACCAGCATTTAACTGCTAGCGAGCAAGCAAATTTAGCAATTCATATTTTAGTTTGGTACATTCAACTCAAACAATTTGGATTTGCAACATTTTGGATTAACCAAGCTGAAACTATTTTAGATGATTCCTATATTGAAGATTCTGTCTCAATTCGTATTTCCCTGCAAATTCTTTACTATAAAGGAGAAATTTATTACAAAAATGGCGACTATCAAAGAAGTCAATTACTATTCCAAGAAATTGTCGAAAAATCTCGAAAGATTGGCTGGCAGCGAATGATATTTCTCGCTAAAGACTTTTTAGCTGATATATCAATTAAACAAGGAAAATTACAACAAGCACAGCAGTTTTTAATGGAAGGCATGCAAACAGCCCAAGAAAATCGAGATAGCTGTAGTAGAGCTTATATGATGCGTTCTTTAGCGAGATTAGAACTTCATCAAGGTAACTTATATTTAGCATTATCTTGGGCAAATCAAGCCAAAGCTAGTTTTAATAGTTTGGGTATGCTTTCCGAAGCCGAAGAAACTCAGGCTTTACTAGCATTTGGCAATAGTTAAATTTAGGATTGAAGTAATATTTTCCACTACTAAAAAGTTAAATCTTAAAACTTATCGGTAGCATCAATCAAAGCAGTTTGAATACCAGGTTCAGTCATAGAATGTCCGGCATCCGGAACTACTATAAACTCAGCTTCTTGCCAAACTTTGTGTAATTCCCAAGCCGAAACCATCGGACAAACTACATCGTATCTTCCTTGAACAATTACAGCGGGAATATGACGTATTTTATCAATATTTAGAAGTAATTGGTCTTCTGTTTCAAAAAATCCCTTATTAACAAAATAATGGCATTCAATTCTGGCGAAAGCATCAGCAAAATCATTTTCACCAAAAGTATTCATTAACGATTTATCTAAAAATAATTTACTCGTACTGGCTTCCCAAATTGACCAAGCTCTTGCTGCTTCCAGCCTGACTTTTTTATCTTCACTAGTTAATCTTTTATAATAAGCATTTAATAAATCACCTCTTTCTTCTGGGGGAATTGGCTTTAAATATTCCTCCCAAGCATCCGGGAAAATTTTACTTGCACCTTCTTGATAAAACCAGTGTATTTCCTTTTGACGCAGCATAAAAATACCGCGTAAAATCAAACCATTGCAACGCTGCGGATGAGTTTGACTATAAGCTAAAGAAAGAGTACTTCCCCAACTTCCACCAAACACAACCCACTTATCAATTCCTAAATGTTCTCGTAACTTTTCAATATCGCTAACTAAATCCCAAGTTGTATTTTCCCGTAATTCCGCATGAGGCGTACTTTTGCCGCAACCACGTTGATCGAACATGATTAAACGCCACTTTTCGGGATTAAAATATTGGCGATAATAACTAGGACATCCACCACCAGGACCGCCGTGTAATACTACAATAGGTTTACCTTGGGGATTCCCTGACTCTTCAAAATAGATTGTGTGTAAATCCGAAACCTTTAATTTACCTTCTTGATAAGCTTCCCTTGGTGGGTATAATTCGCGCATAATCAGTGAACAGTGAACAGTGAACAGTGAACAGTGAACAGTGAACAGTGAACAGTTAACAGTTAACAGTGAGCAGTGAGCAGTGAGCAGTTAACAGTTAACAGTGAACAGTGAGCAGTTAACAGTGAACAGTGAATAGTTTAACAGTTAAGGAATTGATTCGGGGACTTGTTTCTCTAGTTAATTTAGGTTTATCCTTCAACTGCTAAGGTATTATTGCAGAACGCTATCAATTAATAGCATCACAGCATTAATGTTTCAAAATATACCTTGATTACTGTTAACTGTTAACTGCTAACTGCTAACTGCTAACTGTTAACTGTTCACTGTTCACTGTTCACTGATTTAATATGGCAAAGCAACGAGTTTTTTCTGGAGTACAACCAACTGGGAATCTACATTTAGGCAACTATTTAGGAGCAATTCGCAATTGGATCGAACTTCAAAATCAGTATAAAGACGAGTATGAAAATTATTTTTGTATCGTAGATTTACACGCGATTACTGTACCTCAAGACCCCAAAACTTTAGCTAAAAATACTTATCATTTGGCTGCAATTTATTTAGCCTGCGGACTAGATTTAAATTATTCTAGCATCTTCGTCCAGTCTCATGTCCCCGCCCACAGCGAATTAACTTGGTTATTTAACTGTATCACTCCCCTCAACTGGTTGGAAGATATGATTCAGTATAAGGAAAAAGCAATCAAGCAAGGTGAAAACGTCAATGTCGGTTTGCTGGATTATCCCGTACTGATGGCTGCGGATATTTTGCTGTATCAAGCCGATAAAGTTCCTGTAGGTGAAGACCAAAAACAACACATTGAACTAACAAGAGATATTGTCAATAGATTCAATCATCAATTCGCTAAACCAGATAAGCCTGTATTAAAATTACCAGAACCCATAATTCGTAAAGAAGGGGCGAGAGTAATGAGTTTGACAGACGGTACCAGTAAAATGTCTAAGTCTGACCCCTCGGAATTAAGTCGGATAAACTTGACAGATACCCCAGCTGAAATTACCAAGAAAATCAAACGTTGTAAAACTGACCCCGTGCGTGGTTTAGAATTTGATAATCCCGAACGTCCTGAATGCAATAATTTATTAACGCTGTATATGCTGCTTTCGGGAAAAACTAAAGAAGAAGTTGCAGCAGAATGTCAAGATATGGGCTGGGGTCAATTTAAGCCCTTATTAGCAGAAACAGCTGTTAATGCCCTGCAACCCATTCAAGAGAAATATCAAGCCGTAATGGACGATAAAGCTTATTTAGAGGAGGTTTTACGCGACGGTAGAGAAAAAGCCGAGGCGATCGCCAATCAAACTTTAACCAAAGTAAAATCGGCATTAGGCTTCTCTATACCTCTATAACCTTTCCTATAGAGTTTATATGTGATAGAGCTGTACCAAGTATCGAAATATAACAACATTATGCTTGGTACGCTAAATCCAACTCAATTAACAACATTCCGTACGTCAGCAGAAGCGGGGGAATTCCTAATTACTGCTGAAGTTGCACCACCAAAAGGCAGTAATCCACAACACATGATAGAAATGGCGGCGACTCTTAAGGGGAGAGTTCATGCCGTCAATATTACCGATGGTAGCCGCGCAGTTTTACGGATGTCTTCTTTAGCAGCGTCTGTAATTTTACAGCAACAGGGAATAGAGCCGATATGTCAAATGACATGTCGAGACAGAAACCGCATTGGTTTACAAAGTGACTTAATGGGCGCTCATGCTTTAGGTATCCGCAATATTTTAGCTTTAACCGGCGATCCAGTAAAAGCAGGAGACCAACCCAGCGCAAAAAGTGTGTTCGATTTAGAATCAGTACGTTTGCTGCAATTAATCGAAAAACTTAACAACGGGTTTGATAGTAACGATAAAGCTTTAACCGACGGAGCCACCGATTTATTTGTTGGGGCTGCGGTAGATCCACAATGTCGTAGCTGGAGCGGTTTGCAAAAAAGATTCGAGCGCAAATTAGCAGCAGGAGCGCAATTTTTTCAAAGTCAAATGATTACAGACTTTGAACTTTTGGATAAATTTATGACTCAAATTGCCGCAGGTTGTAATAAACCAATTTTAGCGGGAATATTTCTCTTTAAGTCAGCAAAAAATGCTCGATTTATCAATAAATGCGTTCCTGGAGTTGAAATTCCCGACCATATAATTGATAGATTAGAACAAGCGAAAAATCCTTTAGAAGAAGGAATGAAAATTGCTGCCGAGCAGGTAAAAATTGCACAAGAATTGTGTCAGGGAGTGCATATGATGGCAGTGAGACGGGAAGATTTGATTGTGCCGATTTTGGATATGGCAGGTGTGAAAGCGGTTAGGAAAGTTTAGGATTTAAGTAAACCTCACCACGTTCTGACGGACACCCCCTCTCCGATATTTTGAAGAGGGGAAGAGGGAGAGATTAACCTCGTTACAAGGCTCTGCCTTGTAATGCATTTTGTGAGGCTCTGGCTCCGGTAAATTAGATGCAGAGCCTCATATTGTGGGTTCCCAGCCAGAGACTGGGAACCAGTCAAATCCCCTGCTTGCCTTTCATTTTACATTTATAATTAGCCTGTGCGATGAACTTGAAGCGAAGCTAAGGCAATCTATCGGCGATAGAGAAAACTTGATGTCGGCGGCGGTGCGTCAGGATTTAGCAGCGTGATTATTATTTATTCTTTCTATCTATGTATCCTTTGAAACCAATACCACTACCAAAGCCACCTCCAAAAATAACAATTATCTTTAATACTTCCTGGTATACAGCTACATCTTTGTTTACTAAGAAAACTGTTAAACAAACGAAAAACACTAAGACTATTATTAAAGTAAAAAAAGAATACTTTCTCGCTGATTGACTATCAGCAAAAGCTCTTTCATCATCTTTTTCTACAATATTAAGTATCTTATCAATATGCTTTTCGTTAATTTTTTCAGAAATTGGAGAGACTAAAGAGGAAGATGAAATACGTTGCATAGAGAGAGTTGCTTCTACAACTTTCCTTACCTGGGGAGGTAGTTCTTCTAAATTCTCAGAAAGCTTTTCTAAATCCCCTTCTTCTTCCTCACTTTTGGATATTTTATCTAAATTTTGTTTAGGCTCATTTTCTGAATCAGACATTACTATCTACTCCTATTGTTTCTAAATACATCTAATGAATAAATAGCTGATTCTATATCTTCTTCTGAACCAGCAAATTTAGAACGCAAAAATGTCATAAATTTTCGTTCTAAAGTCTCTTGAAATATAATTTCAACTTCGTTTTCAATAAAAATTGAGCAAGCATGACGAACTAAGGCTTCCAAAGCCTTATCGCTAATCTCACCATTTGCATATAAGTAGGAAAAATAAGATAATACACCTTTCAAATTGTCTGCATTTAAAACAGCCAATTCCTTTCTATTAGAAGTTGTTTTTCTGCTGAATTCAAAACTTGTCATCCTTATGTTATTTCTTTATTTTATAAATAGATTAAAGTTGATTAACTCTTAACAAGAAAGCATAACCATATTTAAATATCAAGTATATTCAAGCACTTGATTATTTAGGTTAAAAAATCATGAGTATAACTCCTATTAATTTTTATATAAATATTTTTTACTCACTAATATAGTAACTTTTTGAGTTCCTATTGTAAATTTATCTTTACAATAGATAAAATCTAAGTAAGTGTTTAAAATCACCAATGTCAGAAGCATACCTTTTAGTATCCCACGGAAGTCGAGATCCACGTCCGCAAGTCGCTATGGAAGATTTAGCGAGAAATTTGAGCAATAAATTAGAAAATTACTCGAATTCTGATGGAAGTAGTGGCGTATTATCCCCAACGAAATGCGATTATCTTATAGGTACGGCTTATTTAGAATTACATCCTCAAGCGCTACACGAGCAAATTGTAGATTTTAGCCAAAAAGTTAAGAAGAAGGGATGTCGTCGTTTAAAAATATTACCTTTATTTTTACTGCAAGGAATTCACGTTACTGAAGATATTCCCCAAGAGGTGGAGTTAGCTAAAAAAACTTTGGCATCAGATATTTCTATTGAATTACAGCCACATTTAGGCTCTTATTTCGGTTTGCAAAGATTGATGGCGAAAAAGATTAGGGATATCTCTTTAGATGGGAAAATAATTGTAGCTCACGGTAGCCGTCGGTTGGAAGCCAATACCAATATCGAAGCAATGGCAATTTCTTTAAATGCGGTTGCTGCTTATTGGGCTATTTCTCCGAGTTTAAAAGATATTGTTGCTCAGTTAGTTGCTGATGGTAAGAAAAAAATCGTTATTGTACCTTATTTTCTGTTCGCTGGTGGTATCACTGATGCCATCGCCCAATCTATACAAGATTTAAAATTACAGTTTCCGATGGTGAGTTTTAAATTATACGAGCCTTTGGGAGCAAATGGGGAATTAATCGATTTGATTTGGGATTTAATCCAATAATGCAGAAGGAAAATACAAAGAATGTTGTCGGTAAGGTGTATTTGCTCGGTGCTGGTCCCGGAGATCCAGGTTTAATGACTATCAAGGGTAAGGGATTGTTAGAGCTTGCAGATGTAGTTATATATGATGCTTTGGTTAGTCCGGGTATTCTGGCAATGGTTAATCCCCATGCTGAAAAAATTAATGCTGGTAAGCGACGGGGAAGACATTCTTTACCGCAACATCAAACTACAGAATTATTGATTGAAAAAGCTCAAGATAATGCGATTGTGGTGCGCTTGAAAGGCGGCGACCCCTTTGTTTTCGGGCGCGGTGGCGAAGAGATGCAAGATATACTTGAAGCTGGTATACCTGTTGAAGTAGTGCCGGGAATTACATCGGGAATTGCTGCTGCTGCCTATGCTGGTATTCCTTTAACCCATAGGCTTTATAGTTCTTCGGTGACTTTTGTAACCGGACATGAATCAGTAGGAAAATACCGTCCGGCAGTCGATTGGTTAAGCATTGCCAAAGGTTCGGAGACAATTGTGATTTACATGGGTGTTCAAAATTTACCCAATATTGTAGAAGAATTATTCAAAGCGGGTTTGGATAAAGATACACCCATTGCTTTAATCCGCTGGGGAACTCGTAAAGAGCAAGAAGAATTGATTGGTGAATTGGACACAATAGTAGAAAAAGTTGCAAAACATAATTTTGAAGCACCAGCAATTATTGTCATTGGTGCGGTGGTGAAATTGCATTCGGTATTGGGGCATGGGGTATAGGGGATTGGGCATTGGGCATGGGGCATTTTCTCTCGTTACAAGGTTCTACCTTGTAATGCATTTTAAGAGGCTCTGCCTCCATAAATTGAACTATATACTTATTCGTTGTCTACGGTAAGGAATACATTATTGGAGGCAGAGCCTCCTCTCTATGTAAGAGGCAGAGCCTCAAGAAAATAGCATTCCAAGGCAGAGCCTTGTAACGAGTAAAATACAAGGGAGGTAGATGCTCTCCAATGCCCCATGCCCCATCCCCAATGCCCATGCCCATCTTTGCTATGTAACGCGCAATGGTTGAATATTTTTCGATTAAGCCTAAAATGAAACGACTGTGAATTTACCTGGTGGCTTAACGAGGAGTTGTATCGACAATGAAGTTTTTATTTAAGCAGGATTCACCCGAAGTACAAGCTGATGAATCAAATTCAGCCCAAGCCCAATCTTCTGGTTTAGGGACGTTTGGTGGAGTTTATACGCCTTCAATTTTGACGATTTTGGGCGTAATTATGTACCTACGATTTGGCTGGGTTGTAGGAAATGTCGGCTTGGTGGGTTCTCTTATCATTGTCACCCTTGCTACTTCTATTACTTTCCTGACTTCTCTATCGGTTTGCGCGATCGCAACTGATAAGGTTGTGCGGGTGGGTGGCGCTTACTACATGATTAGCCGCTGTTTGGGAATTGAAGTTGGCGGCGCTGTGGGCATTTCTCTTTATTTTGCTCAAGCGCTTTCCATTGCTCTTTATACTATTGGTTTTGCTGAGAGCGTAGTACAAACTTTTGGCAGCCTCAATCAAACTTATGTTGCTTTAATTACAACTATTTTGGTGGCAATTTTGGCGGTAACTTCTGCTGAAGTTGCGGTAAAGGCACAATACGTAATTATGGGAGCAATTGTCCTATCGCTTTTTTCTTTGGCTTTTGGAGGTGCCATACCGGATGTTACACCTCAGGGATGGAGTATACCTGAAAATGGCGTACCTTTTTGGGGAGTGTTTGCGGTATTTTTCCCTGCAGTTACGGGTATCATGTCTGGGGTTAGTATGTCGGGAGATTTAGGCAATCCCAGTCGTTCGATTCCCAAGGGGACTTTAGCAGCCGTAGGAACGGGATACCTTGTTTACATGATTTTGCCCCCGATCATTGCCATGCGTGCCGATAGTGCAACTTTAGTTAGCGTACCCCTGGCAATGAAGATGATGTCTTTTTGGGGACCGGCAATTTTATTGGGAGTATGGGGAGCAACTTTGTCAAGCGCCTTGGGTAGTATTTTGGCTGCACCTCGGGTTTTACAAGCTTTGGCAAGAGATGGAATTTTACCGCGCTGGCTGTCCTTTTTAGGTCGTGGTAGCGGTGAAAATGACGAACCGCGTATCGGTACCTGGGTGACTTTAGGTGTAGCAATTGCGGCGGTATGTATTGGCGATTTAAACTTGATTGCGCCGGTACTGACAATGTTTTTCCTCACTACCTACTTAGTATTAAATCTTTCGGCAAGTATTGAAGGATTACTGCAAAGTCCTTCATTTAGACCAAGCTTTAAAGTCCATTGGATTTGGTCTTTGTTGGGAGGAATTGGTTGTTTGGGAGTAATGTTTCTCATCAACGTAGTTGCTACCATAGTCGCCGCTGCTATCGTGTTAGCAATATACTTTTGGCTGCAACAACGAGAATTAAAAACTACTTGGGGAGATGTACGGC
Organism: Cyanobacteria bacterium J06633_8; assembly: GCA_039820645.1. GTDB lineage: Bacteria > Cyanobacteriota > Cyanobacteriia > Cyanobacteriales > Nostocaceae > Rivularia. The sequence goes on from JBCBPQ010000120.1 coordinate 15,028, forward strand.
AAGGAATTTGGATGGCATTACTCCGCACGGGAGTTTTTCACATTAATCGGGTTCAAGATACTAAAAACTGGCGACCTAATATTTTAGTATTTTCTGGTTCCCCTTATAAACGTTGGTCATTGATTCAATTAGCTTATGCATTAACCCACAAACGGGGTTTTATTACCGTATCAAGCGTTGTATCCAGCGGTACGCGGGATTTAGCCAGACAAATACATCTAGAAAATACAATTCGCGAGCAACTCAACAAGCAGCAGGTGCAAGCACTAGTCCGCGTTGTTACCGCACCAAATCCCTTTGAAGGAATGCTGCAACTCGTCGAAGCTTATGGTTATGGTCATTTAGTACCAAATATTGTATTACTCGGAGATAGCGAAGAAGAAAGCAGACGCGATCGATATTGCAATATGTTAGTACAATTGCATCATGCTCAACGCAGCATTATGGTTTTGCGAGAAAATGCTGAATTGGGATTTGGGCGGTTTAAACGTATAGATGTATGGTGGGGAGGAATGCAAGACAACGGTGGATTGATGCTATTGCTGGCTCATATGCTCCGCTCCACCATTGAATGGCGCAATGCAAAAATACATATCAAATTAATGGTTTCTAGCGAATCAGGTACAAAAGATGCAAAAACTAATTTGAAATCTATACTTAAACAGTTTCGCATCCAAGCCACACCAGAAGTTATATTTGCAGCTAATCGTTCCTTTGAAACCGTATTACACCAATCTTCCCGAGATGCAGACATCATATTTTTAGGAATGGCAACACCCACAGACAGAAACTTTACCGAATATTACGAGAAAATGCACGCTCGTACTGCCAATCTTCCCACAATTATCTACGTTATGGCCGCACCCGATTTTGCCTTTAATGAAGTGTGATATCATTCCCGATTAAACAGTTCTCATATCTGTCGGGGCTAAGTAATAAGTAATGAGTTATGAGTAATAAGTAATGAGTTATGAGTTATGAGTTATGAATTATGAGTAATAAGTAATAAGTAATAAGTAATGTTTAATAGCACATCATATTACTCATTATTAATTACTGAGGACTTTTCTTCAACTTCTAAATTTGGTAAACCTTCTAACTTTTCAGAAATTTTCTCTGCTGGTAACATCGGTACCATTACCGTTAAAGCAGCGGGGATGCATTCAACTTCCAAAGGTGTATTACCAATCATTTCGCCATCTAGAACAATTTTCTGCGGTGGATCGGTAGTAATTTTAACGCGCTTACTTCTGATGTAGCCAATATCATCCCGCTTGGCTGCATCTCCCCGCAAACCAGTTTGTAGTAAGTGATAAGAAGCTGCGATCGCGGATGTCCAAGTATTAGAAGAAATAATAGTAATATCAAGCAGTCCATCGTCATAAAGAATACCAGCAGGACCTTGAGCCAATATAGATGTTGGTGGTGCTGCATTAGCCACAGTCAAAGCACCAGCAGAAACGCGAATGATTTTATCATCGGTTTCAATTTCAGCATCAAACAATTCTAATTCCCGCAGTTGCTGTATTCCCGAAAACAAATAAGCCAAAGCACCCCAGCGTTGTTTTGCATCTCGGGAAGCATTTTCAATAGTTTCTGCTTCAAAACCGATTCCAGCTAACAACGTCATCAATTTACCATTGCATTTACCAATATCAATTCGACGAGTTTTACCAGATAAAATTGTTTCGCAAGCTTCATCTAAAGTATCGGGAATCCCCAAGGCAGAAGCAAAAGCATTAGCAGTACCTCTAGGAATCACTCCCAAAGGAATAGTAGTTTCTGCTAAAGCTTTGGCGGCTTCAGAAAGAGTGCCATCCCCACCACCAGCAATTACAATGTCAAAATTATTCTGTACAGCAACCTTCGCTAATTTATCTGCGCCAACTTCCTTAGTTGTAAATTTAATATCTAAATCGAATTGAGTGGATAAAAGTTGTTTTATTCTCTCTAATTCTTCTTCGGAGTCAGCATTACCACTAACGGGGTTAAAAATTAAGCAAGCTTTTTGACGACTCATAGCAAACTGCGGTAGCTTTTTATAATAATACTTACCAATATTGTTCTAGATTAATTTATTTTTTACAAAATATAAAAATCAATTAATCTAGCTGTAGGGGTGAATTCATGTTTAATTTTGAGAAAATTAACAATAAGTAAGTCGGCACAAATCAACCCAACTATCTTCAAGAATGTAAATTCACTTCATAACCATTATCCTATAGCATTCCTAAATCATTTGTGAGATTTGAGAAACCCGGTTTTTCGCAAAAACCGGGTTTCTGGCATCTATCTTTCTTACAACTTACATAGGATTGCTATATTCCCTTGTCCTAATTACTATTTTCAACGCCTACCTACTTATTTTTAGTAAAAAAATAGTCAATTAGATAGATATTAATATCTATCTTTTGAATGAATGATTGAGTTAATATTTGCTTATATTGAAAGTTCCCTAATTTAGCTAAAATGCTTATCATTACAAAGTAATAGAATATATATCCTCATTTCCGATTGTATAAGATATTGCTCTGACAACTAAATTAATCAAAAATAAAAATAATATGATATTTTCAACTATTTTGAAACCGTTGGTGTTAACTTAACAAAAGATAGTTGTTTAAAGAATTACCTACTTCATCATAGATATTGCGCCATCTTAGTCATTCAATAAGTATAGAAAACTATTATTTCAGCAGACAAATTTACATCTAAAGAGTTAATTAATCATTTCTCAATCTCTGTCACCAGAATGCTGTTTTAAAACTTTCGAGCCTGTATTCTGTTAAGTGATTATTAGATACGGGCTGCAAATAGGTTAAGTATCACTGCTTTTGATAACTCAATTTGTTTCAAAATGTTGAACTGATTTAACAGTTAGCTGTACTGAGAAATAAAATTGCAGACAGTATAAGTGCAGTTTTATGTATTCAGTATTAGTAAAGACTTATCCATAGCGGTCAAAACTTAGATAGAGAGTATAAATGAAAACTTCAATTCCGACTCGCGGACAAAGAGAAAGAGAACTTTCACAACGTATTCAAGGATTATATTCTACTCAATTAGGACATAGACCAACAAAAGTTATTTGCCAGCTTTTTGATGATTCTTTAGCAATTGTCATGGAAGACTCTATAACTCCAGCAGAAAAATTATTAATCGAACAAGGGCAAGAAGATTTAGCACAACAAGTACGTTCTGGTTTAGATGATGCGATAGAACCTAATCTGAAGAAACTAATTGAGGAAGTTTTAGAAGTCAAAGTTTTAGATTTAATGGGCGATGCGACCTTAAAAACTGGTAGAAGCGGTATAGTTATTGTACTCTCAGAAACCCCGGAAGTTCGCAATCCGGATGCTATTCCCAAGGCAAAACCAAAACCATCTAATGGTAAAAATGGAAATCATTCTTTAAGTGAGTAATCTTAATAAATATTTTATTGGTAGAAAGATTTTTAGTTATATTCATTTATACATAGTATATAAATAAATTATTTAACATAGGAACTTTCTACCTATTTTTGAATTATAATTTTTTTTTATTTATCATGTCTAATTAAAATTATTAACTTATAACTATTATTAAAAGGTATTAATTATGCATTCTCAAATTCCAAATTTTAATGATTTAGAAAAAAATTTAGCCGAACGCATACAATCTTTGTTTATAAACCAATTAGGGCATAAACCTAAAGATATTTACTGTCGTTTATTAGATAGAAAATTAACTATTGTTATCGAAAATGCGATTACAAAACCAGAAAAACTTTTAATTTCAGCAGGATATAAAGAGATAGTTGAGAAGGTAAGAAATAGTATCGAAAAAATTTTACAGCCACAATTCAAGCAAATAATTGAGGAAGTGACAACTGATAAAATTAGTAATATACTTTTTGCCACTCATTTAGATACTAATTATGTCAGCGTAATAGCTTTGTTCGCTGAGAAATATGCACTCAATTCAACAGAAAAAGGGCAAGTTAGTGGGGATTCTGTGTCAAATTGAGATAGCGGCAGATTAGCTCTTCTATTTCTTCAAGCATATAAGGCTTGCTGATATAGGCATCAAAACCGGCTTCGATAATTCGCTGTTTCTCTTCTGCTCTTGCTAATGCCGTTACAGCAATTATAGGTATATGCATTGTAGAGCTATCTTGCCTTAAATCATGAAACAAGTCTATACCATTGCTTCCGGGCAACATTATATCTAGTAGTATTAAATTGGGTTGTGTTTTTCTTGCTATTGACAAAGTCTCCTTTCCATCTGCTTCCCCAATAAACCTACAGTTCAAAGAATCCACGACGTAATCAATTATCAATAAATTATCTTCATTGTCTTCAACAGCCAAAATGAGAGGAAGCTCTGTAGTTTTCTGCTCTTTGCCAAATTCATGAAGTTCCATTTGCATAGTCTGCTCCGTGGATAATCGATTTATATCTCTGCATCCAGCACAGACGAGACTTTTCTCCAGCAGCAAATACTGATGCTTTCAGTGGATAAATTGGCTCGTAACTTGCCTTTGTTCGGGTTAATAACTCTTTGCTTGCTTCAAAAAGAAAGAAGTTATGTAAGCTGACACTATGATTATGATACGATAGATTATAGATTAAACTTTAGATTACTAGGTAACAAATAAATATATTACAATATGAATAATTTTTGCGTATCCGAAATGAAATTGCGGTTTTATTATATTTTTTAATTAAATACTATTTAATTCAATACAATTTAAGGTATTTCGCACAAGCTCCAATACTTGTTTAAAGTCGCCATTGTTTCAGCGAACATAGAAAATTTTACTGGTTTAAGTAGGTATCCTGCTACATTTAAATTGTAGGCTTTAATTCTATCTTTATCTTCATCAGAAGTCGTAAGTATAACTACTGGTATTGATTTCAGATTAGAATCTGCCCTTATTTCTTGAAGAAACTCTAAACCTCCCATTCTTGGCATATTTAGGTCTAGCAAAATTATTCTTCGCTGTTGAGGAATATTTGGATGTTGACTATTCTCACCCCGCAGCATTTCTAATGCTTCACATCCATCACAAGCAACATAAAGCGGATTTTTGATATTATGTTTTTTAAACGCCCGTTTCACATTCATAATGTCTACTTCATCATCTTCAACGAGTAGTACATTTAAAATTTTTTCCTCCATAATCCCTTCCAAATAAGATTTTAATCAGTTTGTATACATGAGGCAGGAAATAAATAACAAGTTAGCTAAGCTTTCCTAGGATATTAAAATTTTATTTTTATTTCTTCGTCTAAAAGTAATAATTAAATAGGAGTTGAACCTATACTTTAGAAATAGAAACCGTATAGCTGCTATCAATCAGCTATTGGTTGAATTTAATTTAGTTATAAGAGGACGTGCAGGAAAGCTATAAATGATACTCTAAACTTTTGAGAACTCCCGAGATGAAGCCTTAAAAAATGGGCAGGCTTATTATAGAGAGATGCCGCTCTTCAACACGAGTTAACTTGTTTTAAAGCCTGCCCATTTTTTTACGGAGTATTCAAAGCCCATTTTTTTACGGAAATTG
>JBCBPQ010000121.1:0-20533 GCA_039820645.1 Cyanobacteria bacterium J06633_8
GCTAAATTACGCGGGGTACCTTCTCAAGGAATGATTTGTTCTTTAGAAGAGTTGGGTTTACCTACCGATGTCAATGGAATTCATATTTTTTCTGGGGATAACATCCAAATTGGTGATGATGTACGTCCGCTATTAGGTTTGGACGATGTGATTTTGGATGTAACTGCTACGGCGAATCGTGCTGATGCGTTGAGTATGGTAGGGATTGCGCGAGAGGTAGCGGCGATAACTGGGGGTAAACTAAAAATTCCCGAGCCAGAAAAAGTTTCCGTTGCTCAAAATGCGGGTAATTTATGTATCAAAGTTGATGACACAAAGGCTTGTCCGACATATATTGGCACGGTTATCGAACAAGTAAAAATTGCTCCTTCTCCAGACTGGTTGCAGCAAAGGTTATTGTCTGCTGGAGTTAGACCGATTAGCAATATAGTTGATATTACTAACTATGTAATGTTGGAATGGGGACAGCCATTGCACGCATTTGACCTGACGCGACTACAAAGTATTGCTGGTAGCGAGGATATTAGTATCGGTGTGCGTTTTGCAAATAACGGTGAACCTTTGAAAACATTAGATGGGAAAAGCCGTAATTTATCAATTCAGAATTTATTAATTACCGTTAACGATAAACCCGTAGCTTTAGCGGGAGTCATGGGTGGAGAAGAAAGCGAAGTTCACGATGGAACTGAAAATTTAGTTTTAGAAGCGGCTTTGTTTGATAATGTTGCTATTCGCCGTTCATCTCGCAGTGTTGGTTTGAGAAGCGAATCTTCCACCAGATACGAACGAGGAGTAAATCACGCCGAGTTAGAAGTTGCTTGTAACCGTGCTTTATCGTTAATAGTTGAAATTGCTGGTGGTACCTTAAAAACTCAAGAAATCTCGGATACTCGTCCCGATTCAGGTTGGAATCGTTCGGTTGAACTACGTTTAGATAGAGTAAATCAAATACTCGGTCCTGTAAACTTGGGAGAAGAAGAAACTGGAGAAATTAAAAGCGAAGATGTTGAGCGGATTTTAACTGCTTTGGGATGTCGTTTAACTGTTTCTGGTGATGGTACTTGGGCTGTCAGCGTACCTGCTTATCGCTATCGGGATTTAGAGCGAGAAATTGATTTAATTGAAGAAATTGCTCGTTTATATGGTTATGACAATCTTTGCGATACTTTACCAGAAAAGCCAGAAGTTGGTTATCTACCTACAGATCAAGAATTAATTCGCAAGTTAAGAACTGCATTCCGGGCTACGGGATTAACGGAATTAATGCATTACTCGTTGGTTAAACCAGGAGAACACAGACAGGTGGTATTAAGCAACCCCTTGTTTGCAGAATATTCAGCATTACGAACTGATTTGATATCTGGTTTAATTGATGCATTTCAATACAATATTGAAAAAGGAAACGGCGCGCTTAACGGTTTTGAAATCGGCAAAATTTTCTGGGAAGAAGAAGATGGTTTTCAGGAAGCAGACACTGTAGGAGGAATCATCGGAGGTGATATTACTTCCAGTAAGTGGATGAGTGGAGGTAGTCAGAAATCCATAAGTTGGTTTGAAGCCAAAGGTATTTTAGAAAGCGTCTTTAAAGTTATGGGATTGCAGGTAGAATACCAACCAGATAGACGCGACGAACGCTTGCATCCAGGGCGTACTGCTTCGCTTTGGGTAGGAGGCAACAGGTTAGGTGTGTTTGGGCAAGTACATCCCCAAGTTCGCAGCGAAAAAGATTTACCGGATGATGTTTATGTTTTTGAACTAAATTTAGAAGTAATTTTAGATGCGACAGATGAAGATGATATACTCACACCTAAATTCAAATCATTTTCTACCTATCCACCATCCGATAGAGATATTGCTTTCTTCGCACCTGTTGACTTAACAGTAGCTGACATTGAAAAAGCTATTAACAAAGCCGGTAAAAGTTTATTAGATTCCGTCGAATTATTCGATGAATATCGCGGTGAAAACGTTCCCGAAGGACAAAGAAGTTTAGCATTTCGCTTAATTTATCGTTCTCAAGAACGTACACTTACCGATGCTGATGTTGAACCAGTACATCAAAAAGTTCGAGATAGTTTGGTTGAGAAATTTGGGGTAAGTTTAAGGAGTTAGGAGTAGGGCATTGGGCATGGGGCATTGGGCACGGGTAATTGGTAATTGGTAATTGGTGATTATTCTCCCCATCTCCCATTTTCCCCTTCTCCTCTCTAATTCCTAAGATAATTGTTCACTGTTCACTGTTCACTGTTGACTGAATAATCATGACTAAATACGTAATGTGGGGCAGCTACTGCGAAAACGTTTTAGAAAAACGCGCACCTTATCGAGAAGAGCATTTAGATGGATTAAAAAAGCAAAAGGAAGATGGCATTTTAGTTACTTTAGGTCCTACAAAAGATGCTACAAAAGTTTTTGGAATTTACGAAGCTGAAGATGAAGAAACGGTGCGTAAGTTAGTTGAAAATGACCCTTATTGGAAAAATGGCATTTGGACTGAGTATTTTGTGAAAGAATGGGTGCAGGCTTTTTAAAAGGTTCGTTCGTAGTTGCGCTTTAGCGCCAAAAATAAAGCGCTATAAGCAAAACTTTATCGCAGAGTAGCGCAACTACTAACAAAAATTACTTAATAATTCATTTTTAGCAATAGTTAATGTTAGTTAGGACAGAAGATTAATTAATTATTTATTTAAGGAATTATCATATTAGTTGCTTTAGTCATTCCAAGCTTTATAAAAATCCTCATAATTCATTTTCTCGGCACAATACCACAGCAATTTATAACAGTGTTTAGATTCTTCTAAATTATCTGTAATTTCTTCAAAAAAGCAATCTTTCAAGGATGTAATCAACTTCGCCATTTGCTCTTTATCAATTATCTTTTTTAAATCTTCTGCGGCGTTTTTTCTATCGGAATCTCTTTTTCCCGATTTAACTAGGTTTACTAAAATATCAAAAGCAAGTTGATTGTGTGGTTGCAATTTTCCTAAGCTAGAAGCCCTACGTCTTTTACTATCGTCATTTTTTGCAGTTGCGATTCCTTCAATTAAAGCTGCAATCGCTTTTTCGTTATTTATAGATTTATTCTTTGATTTTCTTCGTGAAAATTGATTTTCTTCTTTAGTTTGCTTTTCTAGCTCATTGGTAGAAGCAAGTTTATTTTCTGGAGAAAGGATTAACAAGTTTTCTGCTGCATATTGTTTCTGCTGTTTATTTGTTGAGGAGGTAATAATTTTTTCTAAAGTTGAAATAGCAATTTGATTTTCGGGTTGGCATTTACCAAGACTAAAGGCGGCTTTTCTGCGGATAGATTCTTTTTTAGTTGATTGAATGATTTGTATTAAAGCTGCGATCGCGATAGAATTTCCTGGTTCAACTTTCCCTAAGCTATCTGCTGCTTGTAACCGAAAGCTTTCGTGGTAAAAAGATGTGATAATTTTTTCTAATGTTGAAATAGCTATTTTATTACCAGGATCGAAAAAGTTTCCTAAACTATAAGCTGCATTCCAGGTATCGAAATCGCTTTTACTGGATGCGATAAATTCTTCTAAAGCCGTAATTGCAAAATTTCTATCGGTTTTTAATAAGCTAACTCGCGCAGTTTCCGCAATTGGTGAAGGATATCTACACCATCTTTTCTGTGTAGAATGAAAATAGCCAAAACGCCATTGAATCAATTGTTTTAAAATTTGTTGGCATAAAGAACAATCTGCAAATTCGGCAATTCCTTCCGCTGCTAAAAAATAAGCTTGATAGCGATAAAATCCACCACAACCGTCTTCAAATTCGATTAAATATTTGATAAATTCTTCTTTACTTGTTTGTGGTATATCATCTCTACCAAACCATAATAGAATTACTTCTTTCCATTGGTACTCGAAGATGGGGAAGGAAGGGGAGGGGGGAGAATTTACGAAAAATTGCCAATCGTTGATTGCTAATGCTGCGAAATATTCTTGAAAGGTTGGATGGTAAAAGGCGTATACTTTTTCTCCTTGGGTTTCTGATATTCCTACTTGATTGAGCCAGCCTAGCTGTAGTGCTAATTGAAACAAACCTTTATCCGGTGCGCCTAATATTTCGCATACAAAACGATGCCTGAGACGAAACTTGGTTTTTTCGTTAGCGATTGCCATTAATGCCAGTTTGCCTAATGCTTGATTTAACTGGCTTCTCTGGGTTGATGTGGTGGGGAATCTATCTTGTTTCCATTCGTAAATTGCTTCTACAAATTTTTCGTAGAGCATGGCTTTAGTATTAGGCAATCCGCCGCGTCTTAAACCCCAAATACGACACATTAAAGCTAACCGCAAAGGATTTTTCAGGGCATCGCGAATCCTTCGCCGTGGGGGTTGTTGTAATTCCCCTCGTAAATTTTCGCCTAATTCTGGCTTCTCGTGAAACCAACAATTGATAAATTTCCCCATCAAATCTGAATGGTTGGCATTAGCGTAAGTAAAATTCAAGTTGCGGAAAGTATCAAAATCTTCCAACGCATTTTTTCCAGCATCCCAAACGTTTAAACGGCAGGTAACAATTACAGATGCATCTGCTACCCAACCTTTAATATAATCAGCAATTTTACTTAAAGCCAAACTTGACTCAATCGCCATTTCATCAACTGCATCTAGCAGCAACCATACCTTTCCTTGGTTAAATTGTTCGCAAAAAGAATCTTCTATTTCCGCTGAAATACGTCGCTTGCGAGTAGCTGCCTTTAACCAATCTTCAATCAAATAATCTTCTAAATTCTTTCCCTGTAAATCCGCTAGGGAAACCCAAATTGGTAAATAATGAGTATTATCGGCTAACCAAGTGGCAATTTTTTGTAAAAGCGTCGTTTTACCGGCACCAGGTTCGCCTAAAATTGCAATACGGGTACAATATTTTGATTCCAACTGTTGTAGAAACCTATCTAAAGTCAAAGTTTCGCTAACATCACCATCTTCCGACTCATATAACTGCGAACCCTTTCCTGGATGAACATCACCACCACGCCTTTCTCTATGCTTACGTTTCACTAAACCCAAAGGTACGTAAACTTCATCTAGGGCAAAAGTTACACCATCCGCACTTGTGAGGGGATTAGTAGTTAATCTTCTATGATTATCTGTTTCTAAAACTTGACGACAAATTTCGTTCCAATTGGGAGAGGGGGGAGAGTGGGGAGAGGGGGAAGAGGGGGGAGAGGGGGTAGAAATTTTAACCGTGTCTCCTTGTTTTTCCTTCCTTTTCTCCCATTCACAATCAAATTGTTGTAAATTCGCTTCCGTTTCCCAGCGAGAATACCAAAGATTTAAGGTAAAATGCCAATTTTCCGAACCACCCTTACTGACGCGATTATCTTCGAGAATTTCGAGAAAATCTGTAAATCTTTTGAGTGCTTCTTTAATTTGTTCGGCTTTTAAAGGAATTTCATCACCTTGCAAACCCGTTAATTCTTGCAAAAACCGAACCTTAGTTCTGATAACCAGACGTTTTTCTGTCAACCAGCGAACTTGAATATGAGGGCGAATTGCATCAACTACAGCTTCATTACATACATCGAACTCATCGTTAGCATAAGCCAAAATAGCAAATAGCAAACGTTTTGCTCGTGTTTGAACTTGTAAACCATAGCTAACTCTTGCCATAACAGTGAACAGTGAACAGTTATCAGTGAACAGTGAACAGTTATCAGTTATCACCCGGAGGGTGTGGGTTGTCAATTATTAAATATTAACTCTTAACTATTTACTCCTATCCTTTTCTAAAATCAACCATCTCTGTTAAACTTCTTTCCTCCGCGCCCTCTGCGCTCTCTGCGTTTTTTTATTCAGTAATCTTAAGAAAAACAAGTAACTCTCAAATGCTCACTGCTCACTGTTAACTGTTCACTGTTCACTGCTCACTGTTAATTACTTCCTTAACTACATCACTCATGGGATGTTGTTCGTCATCAAATTCTAAAGATATTTCACATCTCGTTAGCGGAAATGGTTCTAACATTTTGCCATCTTCCCAACTTTGTAATCTCCACCATAAGGTTTGAACTATCATTTCCTTACCATCTAATATTTCAAAAGTTATTTCACCAATGTTATTTAAACCAACAATTTCTGTACCATGTCCTTTTTTACTCAGATATTCGCGATAGTTTTTTGCCATAGATAAATATTTTTCTATGGCTTGCTTACGATTTTCTCCTGGTAGTGGAGCAATTATAGAAGAAGTTTCGGTATTCTCAGTTTTTGGTTTTTCAAATTCTTCATCTTTAGAGGCGAGAAAATCAATTCGATACCACCATTGTGGTTGTGCCGTAATTCCTAACTTGCGAAAACTATTTCTCTCTTTAACTAAATCAATTGTTCCGGGAGTTCCTTTAATTTTCAAAGGAGTGCGTTGAAATAAGTCTTCTACAAGCAGACAAGTATAACCAATATTTACTTCTTCTCCTTGCTGGTTTTCCCATCCCAAAACTTCTGCTGTTGGTAAATCGCTTTTGATTCTAATAGGAATAAAACCTTGTTTGTGAGCCGAATGACTGCCACCTATTCCCGCGACTTCATTTTTTAGCGAGCTGCTAGTTAACTGAGCAATCACTAATTGAGAATTTATGGTTTCTGTACTTTCAAAAGGATGTGTTGCACAATATTGCAGCCGCGCACCAAAACTGTAGTGAACATCACCCGATAAAAATATTACACGACTTTTATTATTAGGTAATGCTCTCAACGCCAATCTAGCCAGCATTCTTTCAAAAGCAGTTTTTTCTAATGACCAAGCTTCTGTATCAAAACCCCAAGCTGCGTTACCAATTTTTTCGTAAATACCTTTAGCAATTTTTTGCAGATTTTCTATATAAGGTACGCCGATAAAAGGACCAGGAGAAATGATAAAACTAACTTTAATATCATCGTGACGGACTTGCTTTGTTATTTGTTCGTCGTAACCTTCTTTGCTAATCAAAGCCGGAAAATCAAATTCTTTACCGGGGAATTCCCTCCAAGTACGGGTATCGAGTACGATAACTTCGTAACTCGGAGCATTGACTACATAATGCCAGGTTAACGCTGCATCGGAATGAGGTAATTTTTGCGAGTTTTGCTGAATATCTGTAACGCTGGGTAAACCAACTCGTAGAGCAATATTGTCCTCAAATATTTTATTTGTACCACCACCAACACTCCAAGCAACAGCAGCCTTGAGTAATTCTTCACCATTGGTATTTTTCTCAAACTGCTCCGGCGTATTACCCCAAGCCTGACAAATGGCACAAGCAAGCATTCCATTTTGCAATATTCTCCTTCCCAGAGGTTTATCAAGAATGCGGGAACACCAAGCCATATTCAGATACCAATCGTCAGTTATTTCATGGTCATCGAATATCATATAGGTAGGAATATTAGCTAAAGCACGTCTTACACTTTTGAGAGTTGACCAAAAACTTTTAATATGTTCAACTTCTTCTTTGTAAGCCTTCTTCTCATCATTTTTAGCTTCCAAATATTCCGAATTAACATCAAAATAATCGGGAAAAAATTCAGCATCAACCCATAAGATATCGCTCCAGGCAAATAAATGCATCGCTAAATATTCACCAAAAGTAAACAGATGACTTTTAGAAATGTTAGTAACTGTACTTAACTTACCAATACTTGCCGTAAAACCAGCCGTATTCGTAGCCAAATTATTACGATTTCCCGGTTTTAATTCTTCTAAATTATCTACATCTGGTAATTTTTCCGACCATCCCAAAAGAGTCTCGCTGGCATCCATCACCATAAAAAGTAATATATCGGCGACATCATCGGCATAAATTTGGTCACCAGTTAAAAATAATTGTGTTGGTCGTTTTTTTGGTTCTTTCTCTAACGCTTCTTTGATAATTTTATCAACATTAGCAAGGGCATCAAAACTTTCACCGTGGGGCTTTCGACAAGAACCATGAATAATTCGTACATCTTTTAAATCATTGGCAGGTAACTTAAAAGAAGGTAATTTATATCGAGGATAAGTAATATCTTCAAGAGAGCCAACCGTACTTAATATACCCGGACTACTAAGTAATTCACCATTGCCAAAATGTAAATCGTAGAGATAAACTTCATCATTTGTAAGTATATTTTGCGTACTCTTAGCAGTAACAGCAACAACGTGTAAATTAATGCCAATTCTTGCCGTAGTTCTAGTACTTTCAAATAAGAAATTATGATTATTATCAAATATTGTTAAAGTGACATGACGACTTGCTTTCAAAGCCACCCATACAGTTACAGAATCCGGTTCCGTGCGTCTTAAAATCGGTCCTGCAAGCACCAAAGGTAGTTCATCAATACGTTCTCTTAATGGTGTCCATCCCATCTAACTTTTGCCCTATCTACAGTTTCTTATTCTTGTTATAACGGGTTTGGGTTAACAAGGGATGCTTGATGGGGATTTTTTGGGGATTATTTGTTGGGGAGAGGATTTTTTATTGGGGGAATACCTGGCTACACAGGCAAAACTCTCCATCCCAGGGGTTAATAGTTGTTAAAGTTTATATTATGCAGAAAATTACAATCCTTCTAGAAAATGACAATTTACAATTTGTCGATTCTCAAGCAAAAGGCGATCGCAGTGGTTATATCAATGCAGTTTTAGCAGAATATCGTCGTTTTAGTTTAGAATCGCAAATAATTACGGCTCTACAAAAGGATACTCAAGGCTGCGAATATCAAGCTGAAATTGCAGCTTGGGATAATGTTGTAGGAGATGGGATTGATAATTCATAAAGCAAAAATAGTGTCAACCAACTTTAACAAACCGCAATAATTAAACCTATGACAATTCTCCAAAGTAAAAACTTATCAATAGGAGATATCCACCGTCTTTTTAACTATCAAAGACAATACAATGAATCATTCCAATCATTATTAACATTAGAACCTTTAACCGAATTTGAACAACAAGAAGTATTACAAATTCGGACAGATTTTGATAATTACATTATAGAAAGTAAAGTATTAGAAGGACTGGTAAAAGCCTTAACAGTTTTTCCATTAATGCGATTAGCTGGCTTTTATCGCTCTCCTATCAAAATTGCTTTAGAAGAAAATATTCAAGATATAGTTATTGAAGACGAAGATACAAAAGTTTCAGGTAGGCTGGATATTTTAGCTGTTAATAAAGCAAAATTAAACGCAGTTAAATCATATTTTTGGGTTTTGGTAATTGAAGCTAAAAATAGTGAAATTGCTGTATCGGCTGGTTTACCGCAATTACTTACTTATGCATATGATTGTTTAAAAAATCAAAAATCAGTTTGGGGTTTGACTACCAACGGAAGAGAATATCAATTTGTGTATATTCAACAGGGAAATCCTCCGACATATCAGTTAATGCCATTATTAAACTTGATGGAATCCGAGCGAGCAATTGAATTGTTGCAGGTTTTGAAAGCTATAGCAGTTATCGGTTGAGTACGGTAGACATTGTAGAGACGTAGCACTGCGCCCCGTCTCTACATTTGCTGCACCAACCAACGACGAAATAATTCCACAATAATCCGCCATTTTCCCTGCTTCATTTCTTCAATGACATCATGGCGTTTCAAGGTATCAAGTGCTTCTTGCAATATTACTGCATCAAAACCTTGTTGAGAAACTTCTCCTATTAAACTCTCATAACTCAATCCTTCTGGATGCGGTGCAAGTAACTTCAGTACAGTTTGTTGTCCTTCCGCACCCTGCTTTGCTTGACTCCAAACCCCTTCAAAATAGTAGCGTCCCCGCTTAAAGAAATCAGTATTATTAATAACTGCTTCCACATCTTCCACCGTAAAAACTGGGTCGCGATCGCGCCCTAATTCAAAAACTTGGTCATTGTAGCGACGAACTAACACAAAGCCGATTAATTGCACTAAATAAGGTTGTCCGTGGGTGAGTTCGTAGATTTTATCTAATGCTTCTGGTTGGTAGTCGAGGAGGAAATCTTCTTGTAGAGCCGTTACATCTGGAGACGTTAAATTTAACGTCTCTACATTATTATTTGATAATTGTACGGGATTAGCAAGAATTTGACGGGTAACGGCACGTTCCATAAAACCCACATGTATGGGAATAACGCTAGCAAAGAAAGGTTGAAAATAATCTGCTGTCATCTCTTCCAAAGTATGCAAACCTGCAAAAGCAAAAGCAACTTGAGAATTCATTTGCAACAATCCCCGGAGATAACCGAGAAAATTATCAGGTATTTTACCTGCTGTAATTAGTTCTTCGATTTTTTCAAATTCATCAATGGCGATAATTAAACCTTGTAGAGAATTTTCTTTTAATTTATCTACAACCTGTTTCAAATACCTTTTAAAAGTAATTTCAGGAAGTTTGAGTAATTTCTCGTCATCAGGAGGTCGAACATTTACTACTTCAGAAACAGCATCACATATCGCTATCAACACTTCTCCTACTCCCTGGGAAATGTTGCCAGCATTTAACATGTTGATATAAGCAACCTTTACACCGGAACCTATAGAGTTAGCGGCGTTTCTTAAAATAGAAGTTTTACCCATGCGTCTGTGACCGTAAATTACCACAGACTGGAGTTGTTCACCCATTACCCATAATTCTTCAAGCTGTTTCATTAACTCTTCTCGTCCGAAGAATTTTTCTCCTATAACTGGGTCGCCGATAATGTATGGATTGCGGACGGGTTTAGTTATGGAAATTTCTCCAATTTCAGCAGCAATTTGCAGTAGAGCTTGTTGCCAAGTTCGAGCTATATCAATGATGAGTCCTCGTTCTGCTTCGGGTAGGGTTTGGGGATTATTTAGGATATTGGTGAGTTCTCCTTGAGCACGGCTGAGTGCAAAAGCACGAGTTGCTCGGGAGACGCTGCGCTTTACAAGTTGGGTATCTTCTACAACGCGATGGAAGCTAGAAATTGTCTTCCAAGTTTTTGGACGTAAAAGGGTTTTCTGTGACGATTGTAGAGACGTTACATGTAACGTCTCTAAAGGAATGCTGACAATATCATCAAAATCTTTTGCATGGTGAAAAACTGCAAGGTTTTGAGCAAGGGTGTACATTTCCTCGCCATAAAGGATAGAACGCACTACTGCAAAAGCTTCCTCTGCTTGTTTTGGTTCTTTTTCGTGGAGATACCAGAAACCAGCAGCAGTTACACGGGCTGGGGTGTCTAAACGTATTTTTCTTGAAAAAAGATTCTGTAATGCTCTTTTCCTTTTCCTGTAAGTAGGGAATTGTATACTTTTTATAACTTTAGGATTAATTCCTTCATTCAAATAAACAGATACAAGATACACTAAATTCCAGTCAAAAGGTTCTTCAGATAATTGGCTAATACGATAAATGATTTGTTCTGAAGGTATTTTATTAAGTACTTGATTAACTGCTTTAACAACAGGAATAAATTGTACGGTATAAGCAAGCAGTTGATTGGCATTATATAAACCTATTTCCCAATCTTGTTGCAGCCATTTTTTTAAGCGAACAGAAAGTAATGGAATTGGTAGTGAAGTAATACGTAAAAAAAATAAGCTACTTTTTTGAAGATACCGAATATTGAAGCATAAACCAATCAACCAACTATCTAGACGAAAAATAATCACGTTAATTGCCACACTACAAACAAAGGCCGCGTCTAAAGCTACGCCATAAGCCACGCCAACAGCCACGCCAACAGCCACGCCAACAGCCACGCCAAAAGCCACGTCTAAACCCGCACCAAAACCCATTCCTTTAGGTACAATCATGCTTAAAACAATGCTATAACCCACGCTATAAGCCACACCAAAAGCCACGACATTTCCCATGCTAAAAGCCACGCCATAAACCACGCCAAAAGCCACGCCAAAAGCCACGACATTTGCCATGCCATAAGCCACGCCAAAAGCCACGCCAAAAGCCAAGCCCATCCAAGAGATAGAAATACCTATGGACTGCAAAATTCCACTCAGAACTAATGTTGTAACAATTGTTAATAGCAACCCTTGGAGAAACAAATTACGGTGGATAGTATTCTCTTGAAGCAATGTCCATTCCTTACTCCTATTCATTTCCGTAATTGGTATATACCCACCCCCAAAAGTATCTAAATACCATCGCAAAGCTTGAGGAAAATAAAACACCCAATACAACAACCGCAGATAATCTAATGGGTTCCACAATGAAAGGGGACGTTTGAGTTTTGGCGCTAAATCTAGACGGGGTACTGGGGTTTCTTGGGTCATTTTTATTTCTCCATATACCGTGCATAAATTTGATAACACTTTTCCATAATTTCCCTGGGATAACCACCACACCTTGCAATAATTTCTCTAATTTCTGCTTCTGTAAACTGAATCGGATTATTCTTCAGGCGATCGCGAATAAAATCCCGAACAGTAGCTTCATCCCACAATTCAATCTGTTCCTCAATACAAATATTTTGAAACGGCGAAACCATACCAATTTCATTACTATCGGGAAAGAGTTTATCTAAAGAAGTAGAAGCAGCTACAACTAAACGTAAAGGTGAATCATGTCCATTGGCTAATCCCCTTAACTGTCCCCTTACTTGATTGGTAAAACCTTCCCAAGCCATTTTCTCAATTTCATCAAGTAAAAGTAGCCATTTGGTACGTTGTTTTTGTAAAGCCTTTGTCAAACGAAATCCTCTACACTCTTCTATTCCGACTTCGGAACATAAACCGTAGTAGAAATCATTATCGTTCTCAACTTGACTCATATCCAAATAAATTGCTTTACGAGGTGGGTTTAATTTTGTTTCTGCTTGTTGTTTAATAGCCCAGATTAGGGAAGATTTCCCAATTTCTCTTGCACCAATTAGGGCTACACTACTTCCACTATTGAGTGTTTCAAATATCCGATTAAGTTCTTTATCTCTACCAAAGAATTTTTGAGAGTTTTTAATTATTCCACTCCTAGGTACGAAGGGATTAGGAATGATTTTGTCAATTTTTGGCTTATTAGAAGCAACTAATAATTTTTTTTTACATAAAGAACTGGTTTCAGATGCTCTGCAATACCTTGGAGGCGAATTTCTACACAGCCAAATTTGTATGCTTTTTCAACCCCACGATTTGCGGCTAAAGCTTTGTAAAAACCAACTGCAAAAGCAATTGCGGCTTTATCGCCAATTGCATCATTCATCCCAATTACATAAGGAATATGTTTGGCGATCGCCTTTGCTTGAATCTCAGAGTAGCAGGCATTTAGTAATACACAATTAACTTGTTCAACCAACAAATCAAACATTGCAGCTAAAGCCTCAGCCTCTACAGCTTGAATTTGACCTAAATCATTCTCAAAGCAAAGCTCACCTTGATTTGTACCATGTCCAGAAAAATGTATAATTTGCGGTTCAAAATCAAATATTGCCTGTGTAATATCCCCAACTCTGACAGATTCTCGCTGTTCTAGCTGAAATTTATTTGGCTCTTTGGCAATTCGCAATCTTTCTTTAATATCTCGTAACTCTTGTCCCAAACGCAGCCGAGAAGCATTGCTTGGATCGGCTGCTAAAAACAATATTTTTACCGGAATGTCGCTATTCATTCGGGCGATAATCTCAGTTTTATTACTGAAATTTATAGCATCATCATGTTTTAGTCAAGTTCATTAATATACTTTAAATTAAACTTATTATACCAGGTTAGTTTAATCGCTTATATATAAAAATATGTTCGTAGTTGCACTTGGGCGCTCAAGATTTTTGGCGCTGAAGCGCAACTACGAACGAACCCTTTACCTAATACCGAATCCTCGGATCGACATAAGCGTTCAAAATATCAATCAAAATACTGGCTATAACAACAATTGTCCCAAAAAATATCATGATTCCCTGCACGGTGGGATAATCCCTTTCGCTAATTCCTTGAAACAATCGATTAGCCAATCCCGGCCACGAAAATGTTACTTCGGTCAACACCGCTCCACCAAGTAGCGAAGCAAAGGTTAATCCCAATACCGTAATCACCGGAATCAATGCATTTCTCAAAGCGTGAGAAAACAAAATCTTTCTTTCTTGAATTCCCCTCGCTCTTGCTGCTTCCACATAATCGGATTGCATTGTTTGCGTCAAATTTACCCGCACAATCCGCTCGAATATACCGCTGAGTAATAATCCTAGAGTAAAACTAGGTAAAATGATATATGTTAAAGCTGTGAAAAGCGAACCGAAATTAAAAGTTAAAAGACTATCTATCGTATACAATCCAGTCAAAGTTTTCGGTGCATCCATCGTAGCCGGAAATCTTGTTCCCAAAGGAAACCAACCCAACCAAACAGCGAAGATTAACTGTAGTATCATTCCCGCCCAAAACATTGGCATTGCATAAGTAATAGTACCGAACAATCTCCCACCCAAATCCAGCTTAGTACCCGGACGAGAAGCCGAAATTACACCCACGCCAATACCAATAACCACAGCAAATACAATCCCAAATATTGCTAATTCTGCCGTAGCTGGGAAATAATCCCAAATAATCTTCCAAACCTGCTCCCCGCGACTGGTTATAGATTCCCCCATATCAAACACCAGCAATTTACCTAAATATCTAAAATATTGCATCCACAAAGGTAAATCTAAACCTAATTGCGTGCGTAATTCTTCCTTAGCACTTTCCGGCGCACGTCCACCTAAAATAGCATCAACCGGGTCCCCTGGAGTCGCTCTAAGTAACAGAAAAACAATCGTAATAATAGTTAGAATTTGCAGCGGAGCCAGCAACAAACGAGTCGTAACGTAATACGCTAAAGCTTTTGAACGAGACATAAAATTTGTTAGTTGTTAGTTGATAGTTGATAGTTGTTGTTTGTTAATAGGAATGCCTGCAACTGGCGCATTTTTTGTAGGGTACTGTGACGCTAGGTGAAAATTTGAACGAGTTTATTAAGGTTGTAGCGTCACGCACCACTCAAGTTTTGTGACACTTACCTAAGTCCTTTTTTACATAGTTCTATTTATTTGTGCCGACTTACTTAGTTGATAGTTGTTAGGAGTTAAATTTATAAACTATAATCCACTAACCACTAACCACTAACCACTTTCACCCGGAGGGTGTGGATTATCAACTATCTAGTTCTTCTTAATATTCCGATATATCAAATTTTGCGTAGCATCTAATCCCACACCAGTAATTCCGTTTTGAGCAAATACATAATCTTTACTTTGCCAGAGAGGAACATAAGGTACTTCTTCACCTAATATTTCTTGAATTTCATCAAAAATTACTTTACGTTTTTCTGGGTTCTGCTCTTTACGTTCTTGATTTATTAAATCGTTCATTCTCTGGCTATAAAAGAAGGAACCTTGACTTTGACTTCCCCCTTCTTCACAACCTTTTTCTACAGAACCTTTTTCGCAAGATAAAAATGGCTGAATATAGTTATCTGCATCTAGAAAATCCGGATACCAACTTAGTAAAAATCCCGGATATAATCCTTTACCAATGTTTTTGAAAGCGGATGTAGATTCAACAGTATGTATATCAAATACCAACATTCCATCCATGTTTTTCTTAGCTAAAGCTTTCAAAACCAAAGCTGTTAAACTGCGAGGTGCCGAACCTGAAGGATACCAAACTTCTACTACTGCCGGATTATCTTTAGAAAAACCTGCTTTTGTCAATAATTCTTTTGCTTTCTCAAAATTCCCACCTTCACCGTATTTTTCTTTAAATACTGGTTCGTAAACATCAAAGGTTGTCGGAATCATACTATAAACTGATTCTGCTTGACCGTATAATACTCTGTCATAAATCAATTCACGGTCAATCATCGCCGCGATAGCTTGTCTAACTTCCACTTTATCTAAAGGTTTCTGGTTACGATTTAGCGTTAAATAACTAACCACACTACCTTCATTGGGAATTGCCAACCATTTACCTTCCTTGGAAATTTTCTCCAAACTGGTAATTTGGTCTGGATCTAAACTCACATAAGCAATATCTACACCTTGTTTGCGGAAATTATTGTACAAATTCACTCCACTACTGAGAATCTGCACCGTTACACCATTATTTGCGGGTTTTTCTCCCCAATATTTATCAAATACTTCAAATATCAGCGAATCTGTGCCATATTTAGCTAATTTATAAGGTCCCGTTCCGATAAAATTATTTGGCTTAAACTTTCCTTCACCAATCTCATAAGCCTTGGGAGAAACCGCAGGAACTCCACTAAAAGCCAACAATGAAGGAAAAGCTGCAAAAGGCTGTTTTAATTTAATGGTTAATTCATAATCTCCTGTAGCTTTCACCGATTCCACGCTATCGGAAAGCAAAAAAGATGGTTTACCATTATTTTCGATAAAGCGACGCAAACTAAACTCCATCGCTTTGGCATCAAACTTGGCACCATCGTGATACACCACGCCTTTGCGAATGGGAATAGTATAAGTTAAACCATCATCGCTAACTGTAGGTAACGCCGTAGCTAATTCCGGCTTGAGTTCTGTACTTCCAGGCTCATAAGTGTAAAGGCGATCGCTCATGTTGTAAACCAATGACAGCGAAGACAACTCATAAGCATCTGCTGGATCGAGAGTACGAGGTTTAGCCGTAGTACCGATAGTAATCCGATTGTTTCCAGAAACAGAAGCAGACGGATTTGAAACTTGACTGCTAGCACAACTAGAAACCAATAATACACACATGCACAACAGGGAGAAAACTAGTCGAATTCGCCCCCACCGTCTTACAGACAAGGAAAACAGACTCATAGCATTATAAGTTAGTAAACTTAGTAAATAAAAATAAGCGGTGAGATATTTTACTATATGTCTAACAATATCTCTACGTTATTTAGATTAAAAACTAAAACAGCGAGAAATAACGAGTAATTATTAATTTATTTTTCTCTTTGTTTACTTATCCCTTAACCTAATTAAATTTTTTCAATAAAAAATATTAAAAGCAAGGAAATTTATCTTAAACTACCAACTTAGTGACAAGAGGTTTGATAAGCTTTTCTCGGGTCTAATCGTTCCTATCAATGTTGAACGAGCAGCAGTTAATAAGTCGTCTCGTCAGCTAAAGGCGGTTTATAGGTGCCGAACTAATCCTAGGTTCTAAGAAACAAAGGTATAGATTCTCTTTAACCTTTAAACTTTAACCTGTTATTAAACTCTTTATCGGGATATTAAACGTGAAATATTTTTTCTTGTCCGATGGTTGGAAAGTTGGAAGGGTATGGGCTTTCGATGGGCTTTGGCAAGTATCAGCATGGAGACGGCATCCAGAGATTGAACGATTAAATCTTTGTTTGGTGGAAGACA
Organism: Cyanobacteria bacterium J06633_8; assembly: GCA_039820645.1. Lineage (GTDB taxonomy): Bacteria > Cyanobacteriota > Cyanobacteriia > Cyanobacteriales > Nostocaceae > Rivularia. The sequence goes on from JBCBPQ010000121.1 coordinate 17,254, forward strand.
ACGAAGTTATGTGGCTTTATCAAGTAGAAGAAGCGATTGTCACCGTGGAAGTTGAGCCAGTATTATCTGCTCCACGGGAAACCCCACCTCAAAATATAGGGCAAGTAGTTTTAAAGCGTTTGATTAGCGCCGAACAAGTAATCGAACGTTTGGGAAATGCTTCTGCTAAATGCCAACTGCAAGATATGCATTCAGTTGTAAAGTAAAATTGCTCTTTGCTCTGGATTTTTAATTTTAGTTGATACCCCATCAATATCTTCGTTGTTTGCTTTTCTCGCATTTAACGAAGACTTATCAAACTACTACCTTCCGAGCAAAAGATTAGTATCAAGAATTTAGGGAGAGAGTGAGAGAGGGAGTGAGGGAAAATTTTCGATAGGGAATCTTACAGCGTAACGGGAGTATTTTTAGAAGCTAAATACCTTTTAAGCTGTTGTGCATTTAAATTTGATTCTAATTTACAGAAACAATTGCTTCGGGCTGTAAGTTAGCTGAAAAAATTTTGAACTCGAACAGAAGATTTTGCGACCGCTAATTATTGTAAGTTATTAATACATTTTACGTAAGTAATAACACTTACTTAAGGAAGAGTTAAGAAAGTTTGCTTTTTTGCTATATATGTAACGAAAATTAGCACTTCTAGAGGGTGTATTGACTCATATTAAGAATTATTTTTAAGTATTATCTTCTAAGCTGGTGTTACCACATATCCTTGTCAAGGCTGCTGTTAACACTCTTGCAAACGGTTCCATCAATAGTTACACTTTTTAAAACATTCTCATTTTTACATGGCAATTTCGACCTTAGCGAAAGTTGTTCGCTTACAGGTTGTGCCATGTTAAAAGACTGCGTTTCTTTTTTCTTAAGATACGCTTAATGCAAAAATCAAAATTTGCTAATAACAAAAACTCATTCCGAAATTGTTTGTAAACATAATTCATCGAGGAGGAGCGTAGTCGATGGGACTACCCTGGTACCGAGTACATACAGTCGTTCTGAACGATCCAGGACGGCTTATTTCTGTACATTTAATGCACACAGCCTTAGTAGCAGGCTGGGCTGGTTCAATGGCTTTATACGAACTAGCTATTTTTGATCCTTCAGACCCCGTACTAAACCCAATGTGGCGGCAGGGAATGTTTGTACTTCCCTTTATGGCACGTTTAGGTGTTGTCGAATCTTGGGGTGGTTGGAGTGTTACTGGCAATCCTACTGGCGATCCTGGTTTTTGGTCATTTGAAGGTGTAGCAGCAGCTCACATCGTTCTTTCTGGTTTATTATTCTTAGCTGCCGTATGGCACTGGGTTTTTTGGGATTTGGAATTGTTCCAAGACCCCCGCACCGGCGAACCTGCGTTGGATTTACCAAAAATGTTTGGTATCCACCTTTTCTTATCTGGTCTTCTTTGCTTCGGTTTTGGTGCTTTCCACTTAACCGGCTTATTTGGCCCTGGCATGTGGATTTCTGACCCCTATGGATTAACGGGTCACATTGAAGCAGTAGCCCCGGAATGGGGACCGGCAGGTTTTAACCCATTCAATCCTGGTGGAGTAGTAGCTCACCACATCGCTGCTGGTATTGTCGGAATTATTGCTGGTTTGTTCCACTTGACTGTACGACCTCCCGAAAGGCTTTATAAAGCCCTACGGATGGGTAACATCGAAACTGTACTATCGAGTTCTATTGCAGCAGTATTTTTTGCAGCGTTCGTAGTTGCCGGTACCATGTGGTACGGTAGCGCAACTACTCCTGTAGAATTGTTTGGTCCTACTCGTTATCAATGGGATCAAAATTACTACCACCAGGAAATTGACCGTCGCGTCCAAGCTAGTGTTGCTGATGGTGCTTCTTTGGAAGAAGCTTGGTCGGAAATACCTGAAAAACTCGCTTTCTTCGACTACGTAGGTAATAGCCCCGCTAAAGGCGGTTTATTCCGTACTGGTCAGATGAATAAGGGTTCTGGTATCGCTGTTTCTTGGTTGGGACACCCAGTATTTAAAGATGGTGAAGGTCGCGTTCTAGACGTGCGTCGTCTTCCTAACTTCTTTGAAACATTCCCCGTGATTCTCACTGATGCTGATGGTGTTGTCCGTGCTGACATCCCGTTCCGTCGTGCAGAATCTAAATACAGTTTCGAGCAAACTGGTGTAACAGCTACCGTTTACGGTGGAGACTTAAACGGTCAAACCTTTACCGATCCTGTAAAAGTTAAGGAATTAGCTCGTAAAGCTCAATTGGGAGAACCTTTTGACTTTGATACCGAAACTCTAGAATCTGACGGTGTATTCCGTACCAGTCCTAGAGGTTGGTTTACATACGGACATGCTGTATTCGCGCTATTGTTCTTCTTCGGTCACATTTGGCATGGTTCTCGGACAATCTACCGAGATGTATTTGCTGGTGTTGATGCTGACATGGAAGAGCAAGTGGAATGGGGTAGATTCGCTAAAGTGGGCGACAAATCTACTCGTACTACAAGAGAAACCGCTTAATTGCGTTTGAATTGCATTTTAAGTACTTCTGAGTAAAGAAGTGTTAAGAATGGTCGCGAAATAAAACTAAAACTCATAATTAGCTTATTTTCGCGACCATTATCTCCTGTAGCTTGGTAAACTGATATTGCAGGCTAGTAGTCAGCAGGAATTAAGAATATGGAAGCAGTTGCATACATTTTAGTTTTAGCCTTAGCGATTGGTACTATCTTTTTTGCCATCGCTTTCCGCGAACCTCCTCGCATTGAAAATAAAGAGGAATAGTCGAATAAAATCAAGATTAATGCCAGAGTTTTTGGCAAAATATAGATTTTAATTAGCCGTTGCTACCGATATTTAAAAGATAGCAGCGGTTATTTCTGTATTAATTTGATTACCGCCATAGTAGTGAAGGCAACACTGCTCCCTTAAGGGGAGATTCTCTCTAACCCTCCTTAAAAAAGAGGGAACTAAGCCCCCAAATCAGCGAGGGTTTGGGGGATCTAAAAATTGAGTTTACTGTTGAGATTACACAAAGTATTAAAATTTGATATAATCTATAATCTGAAAGTTGATATGTGTTTAATCGGCTTTTCTGCGCTAGGATAATATTGCATACAAGTGTGGACTGCCAAAACGAGGCGATTGGATATACATCGCTAGGAGGCAAAAATTTTACGGAGAATAAAACCAGGAAACATAAAGCATGGTAAATGTCAATCAGAAACCAACCAATGATATTGGGTTTACACACGACGATTTCGCGGCTTTACTTGATAAGTACGATTATCACTTCAGCCCAGGGGATA
>JBCBPQ010000122.1:0-20521 GCA_039820645.1 Cyanobacteria bacterium J06633_8
ACAAAATTATGCCCAAGACGGCGAGCCTCTTCTTGAGCAAGCATTATTACCTTGATGGCTTTTTCTGTGAAGCGTTCAAACATAAGGCATTATTCCCATCGCCTGCGTCGTGCCGGTACGCTGATTTTAGCACAGGCAAATTCTGTGGGTGCCTTCCGAAACTTCTTAGACATCCCAATGCCGGGAACCCACTTCTGATATTCAAGCTACATATTATTTGCGACTTTTTTGTAGTCACTGTACTGAGGAGCTTTATTTAGTATGCTATTTATCTTGACTGCAACCCATATACACTTAGATTGACACTTTTACTCTCATATTTTACAACCATCACTAATATCATTAATATGTTTTTTTGTCAATAATATTATGAACTTTATAAAAATTCCTTATAGTAAAAAAAAATATTATTTAATTATTAATACTCATAAGTTTTAAGCATGTTTTAAGGAAATTGGGAATCAGTAATGAGTAATGAGTAATGAGTAATGAGTTATAAATATAAGATTGGTAACTGTTCACTGATAACTGTTCACTGTTCACTGTTAACTGTTAACTGTTCACTGTTCACTGTTAACTGTTAACTGCCAGCAAGATTTTTTTAAGCCTTGGTTAACAAAATTTTGCCAATTGGCTATGGTTTGGGTAAATTCTGGTTTATGTATACCTCCGAGCCAAAGAATTAAAGCATCTTCGCCATTGTCTTTGTAATAACGTTTTCTTCTTCCGGCTATTTTGAAGCCAAATTTTTCGTATAAAGAAATTGCACTTTGGTTGCTTGCTCTTACTTCTAAGGTTGCTCTTTCTAAATGGCGATCGCGAGCGGTTTTGATGAGAGAGTAGAGTAAAGCGGCACCCATACCTTGACGATGATGTTGAGGATCTATTGCCAAAATAGTAATGTGGGCTTCTTCTAAGATTGACCAAAAACAACCCATACCTAAGAGCCTTTCGCCGGTTTTCTGAGAAAATAAACCTTGTATCTCGCTGTTTGGGCTATCAAGTTCTCTTTGATAAGCAAGTTGAGACCATAAGCCATTAAAGCAAGTTTTATCTAGCTCCACTATCAAAGATAGATGTTCTTGTGAAAGAGATTGAATTTTTAGCTCAAATAAGTTCACTTTTATTGGTTATGGTACATCGCCCTTTGTAAACTGGTTAACAGGAGACAAGTGTCGCCAATTCTGTAAACATAAATAACTTGTATCGTTATGGTATCGACTCACCCTGCTGGGATTCAAGCTAATGGCTGTAAATATATAGTATCGAGCAATCAAAATGTTGGCGTTTCGCCGAATCAATCGCTTCTACCTTTGAGTGCAAAAGTTAATCAAAATGACAGTTTAGAAGTGGGGGGTTGTGACGTTACGACGCTGGTAAAACAGTTTGGCTCTCCACTCTATATTTTAGACGAAGAAAGCTTGCGAACTGCTTGCCGTCAGTATCGCGATAGTTTTAAGCAGTATTATAAAGGTGAATCCCAAGTATTATACGCTTCTAAAGCCTGGAATTGCTTGGCTGTATGCGCGATTGTAGCATCTGAAGGTTTGGGAATAGATGTAGCTTCTGGTGGCGAATTGTATACTGCTATTACGGCTGGTGCGGATGCCGATAAGATTTATCTTCATAGCAATAACAAGTCTCGGGATGAACTGATTTTTGCTGTAGAATCCGGTTGCACTATTGTTGTAGATAACTGGTACGAACTAAATACTTTGGTCGAACTAGCTCAGGAAAATAGTTTTTCGAGTAATGCACCCTACCGGATTATGCTACGTCTGACTCCCGGAATTGATTGTCATACTCATGATTACATCCGCACGGGACAACTAGATAGTAAATTTGGTTTTGACCCTAACACCCTTGACGATCTATTTGCTTTTGTCAGCAAAAATCAATCTTCGCTTAATTGTGTTGGAGTACACGCTCATATTGGTTCTCAAATTTTTGAGCGCCAACCCCACCAAGACTTAGCTGCTCTGATGGTAGAATGGTTGAAACAAGCTGCTACTTATGGTATTGAATTTACGGAATTAAACGTTGGTGGCGGTTTGGGTATAAGATATATTGAATCCGATGACCCACCAAGTATAGAAGAGTGGGTAAAGCCAATTTGCGAAGTAGTTGAAAAAGCTTGTGGGGAAGCGAATATTTCCTTACCAAAATTGTTATGCGAACCGGGACGTTCTTTAGTTGGTACAACCTGTGTTACTGCATATAGTGTTGGTGCATCAAAAGAAATTCCCGGAATACGTAAATATATTGCCGTAGATGGAGGAATGTCAGATAACCCGCGTCCAATAACTTACGAGTCAATTTATCGAGTAGTGTTAGCCAATAAAATGTCGGCACCACTAACCGAACAAGTCACAATTGCTGGTAAACATTGCGAATCGGGAGATATTTTAATTAAAGATGCCCAACTTCCACCAACTTTGGAGGGAGATATTCTCGTAGTAATGGGAACCGGTGCGTATAATTACAGTATGTCATCCAATTACAACCGCTTGCCTCGACCGGCAGCAGTTTTAGTTGGTGATGGCGAAGCAAGTTTAATACTGCAACGGGAATCATATCAAGATTTGATTCGTCAGGATTGCTTACCAGAAAGACTGAAAACAAAGAGTGATTAATAGTAATTAATTATGATGTCGGCAAAGTAGTATGTTGCATGAAGACTAAAAAATCAAGTATTTTATGCTCCATACTTCATGCTACTATGCTGGGAAGTTGCCCATAAGGCATCTGTATTCTAGAAAATTTGAGCAATATATCCTTCAAACAAAGCGCGTAATCCAGATGTCATGGGGAATTTATGGAAACAATGGCTGGCAAACCTGGGATGGTCGCAGCCCTTGTTAAAGACTCTGGATATCATGTTAGTGCTAGGGCTGATTTACATGATGCTAGTAATAATCAGCGAACGTCGCACTCTATGGATGATGCGGGGTTTTATGTTATTGATGCTAGCTTCTGCTGTTAGTGGCTTCTTGCAGCTACAACTATTAAATTTTGTTTTACAAAGCTTGGTATATGGTTGTGCTGTAGCGATGGCGATAACTCTTCAGTCAGAGTTTCGCCGTTTTCTAGAACAATTAGGACGTGGTGAATTTCGGCAGTTGTTCCAAACTTCAAGTTTAGCGGTGCCGAAATCCTATAGTGTAATTGATGAAATTGTTGATGCGGTTAGAGAATTATCCAAAAACCGGATTGGTGCTTTGGTAATTATAGAAACTACCGGACCAATTGATGAGCGTGATTTTTCAGTACCGGGAGTTAAGTTGAATGCTGAAGTTTCTAAGGAACTACTGCAAACAATTTTTCAGCCAAAAACTCTTTTGCATGATGGTGCAACATTGATACGTGGTTCTCGGATTGTATCCTCTGGTATAATTTTACCGCTTTCGGGACGTACTGCCTCCCGTCAGTTGGGAACTCGCCATCGGGCAGCTATGGGCATTACTGAGCGTGTGGAAAATTGTATTTGTGTCGTTGTGTCCGAAGAAACAGGTTCTATTTCTCTTGCGGAAAGGGGAACTCTAAATAGACCATTAACAATCACGAAGTTGAGAGATTCCTTAGAGACTTTATTTTCTCCTACAGTGGATCGGGAAGCTGTGGCCCCTGGTTTGCTTAGTTTGGGTCGTCAAATTCGTGGTAAATCTATGGCATTAATTTCACGTTTACTCCGTTTACCATCGACGGCTTCTCGGGATAAAAAATGACAGCACAATCAACAAATCTAGAATATTTGCCAAGCGATTTAAACAGGGAATTATTACCACATCACGTTGCGGTAATCATGGATGGCAATGGTCGATGGGCTAAACGTAGGGGTTTACCTCGGATTATGGGGCATAAACGAGGAACTGATATTCTCAAGGATTTACTTCGTTGCTGTAAAGATTGGGGAATAAAAGTTTTAACTGTCTATGCTTTTTCTACTGAAAACTGGGGTAGACCTCAAGAAGAAGTTGATTTTTTGATGACTTTGTTCCAGCGAGTTTTGCGTCAGGAACTCCGGGAGATGTTACAAGAGAATGTCAGGATTGGTTTTGTGGGAAATTTAAAAGCTTTGCCGACTGCTTTGCAGGCAGAAATTGCTCGTTCCATGGAAGAAACCAAAGATAATCACAGCATTGATTTTAATGTTGCTACTAATTATGGGGGTAGACAAGAAATTATTCAAGCTTGTCAGGCGATCGCCGAAAAGGTGGATAAGGGATTACTCCAGCCCCAGGAAATTGATGAAGCCACTTTTGAACATCATCTTTACACGGCTAGACACTGCGATCCAGATTTAATTATTCGCACCAGTGGAGAAATGCGCTTGAGCAATTTTCTTTTGTGGCAAGCAGCTTATTCTGAAATTTATTTCACCGATACATTGTGGCCTGATTTCGACCGCAGCGAATTTCGCAAAGCATTATTAGCTTATCAGCAAAGAGATAGAAGGTTTGGGAAAGTTTAAATTAGGGAATTGGGCATTGGGCATTGGGCATGGGGCATTGGTAATTGCATTTCTTCTCCCTCATATCAAGTCCGGTTAATTACTTACGATATAACCTTATTGAAAAAATAACGGTTTATTCTCGACCTTACTCATTACTTCTTACTTCTTACTTCTTACTTATTACTTCTTACTTCTTACTTCTTACTCATTACTTAGCCCTCACAGGTATGATAACTGTTTAACCGCACATGACATCACTCCCTCTTTATGGTCCGCAGAAAACTGCTTCTTCTACATCTTTACGACTTAGAGAATATTTAAATGAGCGCTGGATGTCTTCTTCATTTTCTCCGGCATTTAGATATCTCACGGTGATTTCTTCAACATCAAGCCAGATTTCGGCTTCCCAAGCAGGTCGCTGTATTCGCCATAAGTGCAAACATTTTGCGTCTTGCTGACAGCCAAGATTTTCTAACCATTGCTCAATTTGAGGAAGGGGATGGTTGTATAACGGTGTTTCTGAATTTAGAAGATACATAAATTAGTTGTTAGTTGTTATTTGTTAGTGGTTAGTGGTTAGTTGTTGGTTGTTGGTTGTTGGTTGTTGGTTGTTGGTTGTTAGTGGTTAGTTGTTAGTTGGTAGTGGTTAGTGGTTAGTTGTTAGTTGGTAGTGGTTAGTGGTTATTTATTATTTGTTAATTTTCTTATCCCATGACCAATGCCCCATCCCCGATGCCCAATTTAAATTAATTATTAAATTTATTTACAATATCTGGTTGATTTGAATTAATTACTTGCTGTTGTAATACAATCCCTTCCTGTTCTATATTCGTTTGAAAAGCAGCTTCACCTCTAGTTAAACCTACAGCTATTACTAGCAATAAGCATCCTAAAAAAGTTAGTCCCAGAATAAATAAGGCGAAAATCTCACCGGGTGAAAGGGGGCGATCGCTAGCATCGAGGTAAGCCGATCTAGATGAATGAGGGTTACGACTCACCGGACGATTTAAATCGGAGGGCGGTTGAATAACTCCAAACCGAGAATAACCGATTTTAAGGTCGTAAGTTAAACGTTTTTGTGGATTGCTCAATGTCGCGTATGCTTCATTGAGTTTTTGGAATTTTACGGTAGCAAGTCGGGTAGGTAAATCTGTAGTATCGGGATGATAGCATTTGCTAAGTTCTCGATAAGCACGGCGGATTTCGATTGCTGAAGCTGCTGGATGTAGACCTAACAAGGAATAGTAGGTCGAAGTGCAGCTTAGTTTAGTCCCATCTTGTTTCACGGCTGTGTTCGTTACCTTGCAAACAGTTTTTCCTAATATTTTAAAACTATCTTTTTATCGCAAGGTATGGAAATCGAAAATCCATGAATATTTGTAAATTTAAATTGCATACTGTAGGAAGGTTAAAATAACGCTACACAGCTATTTCCTTGCCTAAAATCAATCTATAGGGGGATTTATCAATTTAAAATTCAAGATTAATTTAAGATTAATTTTTAATTTAGTTCATTATCTCAAATTATCTCAGCAAATCTTTACGAGGTTTAAAAGTTTCAATAAGACGCAACTTTTCGTAAAGCTGGCGTTCTTCAGAACTGATATTCTTAGGACTGGGAGTAATTATTTGAATTTCTACGAGTTGATTTCCCCGTTTTCCTTTTTCGTTGGGATATCCTTTACCTTCTAAACGCAATCTTTGACCGGATCTAACTCCTGGAGGAATTGTCATTTTTACTAACCCATCTAAGGTTGGAGCTTCTACTTGTCCTCCTAAAACTGCTTCGCAGGGAGTTATCGGTACTTGGCAATAAATATCGTTACCGTCAACTTTAAATATATGATGGGTTTGTAGGGTAATTTTCAAGTATAAATCGCCGCCACCAATTCCTTGATTACGTAAACGAATTGTTTGTCCGGTTACCATTCCTGGAGGCATATTAACTTCTAAGGAGCGTCCATCTTCGAGACGAATTCTTTCTAAACCACCTTGATAAGCTTTCTCTAAAGGTAAAGTTAATCTTGCTTCTATATCCCGACGAGTTTGGCGGGTATTGGCTGTATAAGAAACTTTTGATCGTTGTGTCCGAAACGGTTCAGTTTTTGGAGTATTGGCAGAAGTTGTAGAAGATTTATTGCCTTTGTTTTTGACACCAAATACTTGGTCGATAAAGGTATCAAAGTTATCGTATTTACCGGGGTTGACATCGCTAGAAGTACGACCACCGTTGCCTTGATTCCAACCTTTACGGGGGGAAGATTTAGAACCAGCAAAGCCATTTTGTTTCCAGAATACGCTGAATTGGTCGTACTGGGCGCGTTTACCGGGGTCGCTTAAGATTTCGTAAGCTTCATTTACATCTTTAAATTTTTCTTCTGCGGTTTTATTACCAGGATTTAAATCTGGATGGTATTGACGTGCTAATCGGCGATAACTTTTTTTAATTTCATCGTTTGGGGCATCTTTAGATACTCCTAAAATCTCGTAGTAATCGCGAAAATTCTGCAAGTTTTGCATAGTAAGTTGTTTAACTTTCGATTTGTAACCAGGAGTAGGTAATGAATAATAGGTAATTTGGAGTTAGCAATATCAATAAATAATTTTAATTCTATTTTTGATTTTTCTCATATCATAAGCTGTTCGGGAAAGAGTTATGGTATTAAAAAGTCAGATTTCCTTTGTAGTTGATGATTTATGTTTTCTGCTTGATAATTTAACTCAGTCAAAAAGATGAAATGTTTTTTTGAAGGCTGAGGAAAAAGCGTTTGTGTGTTTAGTTTTTACTCTTCACTTATATTAGAAGCCGGATTATTTCATCAGTATATTATTACTCCCCTTCCGCTTATCAAATTTCCAATAGACATTTATTTCTCACTCCCTCCCTCAATCCCCAACGGTAATCATAAAGCCGGGAAGGGAGTAAATAACCACCCTTTTAAGCGACTTTACAGCCAATCATCATCTTCATCATCCCAGTTATCTCGGTAACTGGGTTTAGATGGTTTGCGGGAGGAATAACCTCTGTCTCTGGCATCGTAGGAAGGATAACTGTTATCTCTTCCGTAACTCCTGTCGTTGTCTCTTCCGTAACTCCGGTCTGATTCGCTACTATAACCTCTATCAGTATCTCTCCTATAACCTCTATCGGCATCTCTTCCATAACCCCTATCGGCATCTCTACTGTAAGCTCCTCTGTCATAGTCTCTGCCGTAGCCCCGGTCATAATCTCTATCGTCGTAACCCCTCTTGTAGTCTCTACCGTAGCCTCTATCGGAGCCTCTACCAATACCTCTATCGTAAAAATCGTCGTCTTCTTTATCGCCAATAAAGATGTCGCGGATGGTACCGAATAAATCGTCTTCTTCGTCGTCGGCATAATACTGACGTACTTCTTTATTTAAATCGGATAAGGCATCTTGTAAATCGGCGTAGGCTTGGTCAATTCCTCTATCGTCATCTTGCTTCAAGCTATCGCGTAAATCTCGGCAAATATTATCAATTCGCTGGCGACGATTGCGAGCAAATTGCATTCCGAAATCTAGGGCGACTTCTCGAAGTTGTCTTTCTGCTTGTAAAATTAATGCTTCGGAACGGGTACGTTTTTCGACTTTTTCTTTGCGCTGTCTGTCAACGTCGGCGAATTTTTCTGCATCCTGAATTGCTTTCTGAATATCGGCTTCGCTTAAATTTGAAGCGCCTTGAACTGTAATACTTTGTTCTCTTCCAGTAGTTCTATCTAATGCCGTTACCTGTAATATGCCGTTGGCATCAATATCAAAAGATACTTGAATTTGCGGGATTCCCCGAGGAGCGGGAGGTATTCCATAAAGTTTAAATCTTCCCAGGGATTTGTTATCGGCGGCCATTTCCCGCTCGCCTTGGGCTACGTGTACTTCTACGGTATTTTGATTGTTTTCGGAAGTTGAGAAAATATCGGAACGGCGAACTGGGATTGTAGTGTTACGAGGTATCAATTTTTTCATGACTCCACCAATGGTTTCTAAACCAATTGATAAAGGAGTTACATCAAGCAGCAATACATCTTTTAATTCACCACCTAAAATACCAGCTTGTACGGCAGCACCAACAGCTACTACTTCATCGGGGTTGACATTTTGGTTGGGTTGCAAACCAATCATTGCTTCCACCAATTTTTCGACAATTGGCATTCTGGTTGAGCCACCCACAAGTACAACTTCTTCAATATCTCGGGGAGTCATCCCAGCATCTCGCAGCGCTCTTTTAACAGGCACTCGCAATCTACCTAATAAATCGTCGCACATGGCTTCAAATTGCGAACGAGTCAAACGAGTTTCCAAATGTTTCGGACCATCTTGGTCGGCAGTAATAAAAGGTAAATTAATATCGGTGACGCTAACCGCCGAAAGTTCGATTTTTGCCTTTTCCGCAGCTTCCATCAAACGTTGTAAAGCTTGGCGATCGCGTCTTAAATCAACACCTTCATCCCCGAGAAACTTCTCGGCTAACCAATCAACAATTCTTTTATCAAAATCGTTTCCACCTAATTGAGTATCGCCACTGGTTGCTTTAACTTCAAATACACCGTCGCCAACTTCCAAGATAGATACATCAAAAGTTCCACCACCCAAGTCAAACACCAAAATCACTTCGCTCTGGGCTTTCTCCAAACCGTAAGCTAAAGCAGCAGCAGTTGGTTCGTTGAGAATTCTTAATACTTCTAAACCAGCAATTCTACCGGCATCTCTGGTAGCTTGTCGCTGAGCATCATTAAAATAAGCGGGAACGGTAATTACTGCCCCAGTAACAGTTTCACCTAAATATTTACTGGCATCATCGGCTAATTTTCTTAAAATCATCGCCGAAACTTCTTCGGGTGCAAAATTCTTCTTTACACGGGGACATACAATGTTGATATCACCAAGTTCGCTTTTACGCACCGTATAAGGAACCCGTTTAGATTCCGGAGTTAATTCCGAATATTTACGCCCCATAAATCGCTTGATAGCAAAAAAGGTATTTTGAGGATTGAGGACAGTTTGTCTTCTTGCCATTTGCCCAACAACCTTTTCGCCGTCTTTACTAAAGCCAACAACCGAGGGAGTGGTTCGCATTCCTTCCGCATTGGCAATAACCACCGGCTTGCCACCTTCCATTACGGCGACTACAGAGTTTGTTGTACCCAAGTCGATGCCCACTACCTTGCCCATGCCCTACGATCCCTCCTAGTATGTCTTAATAAAAATATGTTTAGAAGTAATGCTTGATTTATTGTATCTTGCAGTTGAGAAATACTTTGTCAACTAAATTATCAATAATCAAGTTTGAAGTGTGAAATGATGCCGGTTTTTTTTACAGAATCAGTGATTAACTGTTCTGGTTGATTTATTGCTGAATCTGGCAATAAATGTTCTTGAAAAAACAAATCATTTTTCATCCTTCACCTAAGTCTCATCCTTTATCCTTCATAGTTCCGACGTTTATCCGTGGATTTAAAGAAACAACTGAAAAACCATCTGATCCAGATAGCACGAGAACGCGATCCTTATTTAGCAACAGCAGGACATTTCTTTGTCCAAGAATACATTCGTGCTGATTTTTCACAATGGGGAAGTGTGGAAATCCACACCTTTAAAGTTGATAATAAACTCTATGAAAATCTCATCTTGAATTTACCTTCTGTTTCTCAAACTGAAAAGGACAATTTATCACCAATTTTAATTGCGGCTCATTATGATGGTGTTCCAGGAAGCCCAGGAGCCGATGATAATGCTACTGGTGTGGCTGTTTTATTAGAATTAGCCAGAATTTTTGCTACGCAGCCAACTAAGTATCCTATACGACTAGTGGCTTTTGATATGGAAGAAGCTGGTTTGTTGGGGAGTAAGGAATATGTCGCAAAATTGGTACAAGAAAAGCAGAAGTTGCGGTTGATGATGTCTTTGGAAATGTTAGGTTATTGTGATGGTAATCCGGGTACGCAAAATTATCCTTCTTCGGTGTTGAAACCGTTTTATCCGGATACAGGGGATTTTATTGCTTTAATTGGTAATTTGAAGACGCTTCCGGATTTATTTCGGCTTCGCAATAGTTTTCGTAAAAGTGGAACTAAGAGTGAGTTTTTACCGGTTCCTAATAATGGAAAAATGGTTTCTGCTACTAGAAGAAGCGACCATTCACCGTTTTGGGATGCTGGATATAGGGCGATGATGGTAACTGATACTTCGTTTATGCGGAATCCTCATTATCATAAGCATAGTGACAAGATTGATACTTTGGATTTGGATTTTTTGACTGGGGTTTGTCGGGGGTTGGAAAAAGGGATTAGGAAGTTGTGAGTAATGAGTAATGAGTAATGAGTAATGAGTTGTAGGGTGCTGTGACGGGAACCCATTAAAAATTTTTTCTTCTAAAAAATTTTTAATGGGAACCCTGTGACGTTTTAAAGGATGTTGTGTAGAATTGAGTGGTTTGTTTTTAAATTCACCTACCAGGGATAATTGCGGTGATTATATTTTTTTAACGCAAAGGAGCGCGGAGGTTAACGCAAAGTTTCGCGGAGTTTTTCTGAAGGGAGGAGAAAGGAAGTTGTAGTTTATAGCTTCACTAAGCAGAAATTATTTGCGGTAATATTTTAAATTCCAGAAGTTCATGTTAATAAAAATATTTGTAAGAGCTAGATACTTTTAAAGCTCAGCAACATTTCAAATGTTTCTTTGACTATATACCTATAGTTATAGATTAAATGAAAATTTCATTCTTATGAACTGCAAATGTGATTATATGGCATTGCTTTATAATTTTATAAATATTATTTAATAATTAGTGACTTCTTAATTTAGGAAAATTTAATAAATATGGGCGTAGATATATTTTTCTTAATAATATTTTCAATTTTGTTTTTAATGATGGGTACTTCAGGTCTTTTAGCTATTTTAAATCCATACTTGTATTGGAAGTTAACAGAGGGATGGAAGTATAAAAATTTAGAACCATCTGACGCTAATCTATCCATGATTCGCTTGGATGGAATTCTTATGCTATTGTTTACTGTTTTTTGGTTGGGTGTTCTGATTTATATGAAGAATTCATTTGGTTCGGGGTGATCTCCCGTATAGTCGTCAGATGATAATATATGATGCATCTGTTCTTCTTAAATAATTTTTTCAATAGCAACTTTAGGAGTAATAGGTTCGACAAATTTTTCAAGTTTAATGAAATCCCAAATACTAAATCCACCTTGAACTGAAGCATTCCAGAAGAAGGTTTTATATAAATGCTCGTTTAAAATTTCTAAAGTTCCTAAAAGTTGTTCGGTTTCGAGTTTCATATTATCAATAGGTAAAATTTTGTTATAGTTAATTAATGGTGCGTGACGCTATAAAAATAATTAATTCGTTACTTATTTAAGTTTTTTGAGAGCGTCACACACCCTACAAATACAAATCATTTTTATAAACTATCTTGAGCAGCAGCTTTAACAATACAATTACAATCTTTAGTTAATTGCTGCCGGATTTCTAAAGGTGTTACTGAATTAATTGCAACAGCATATCGTTCCCACCAAAGTAAGGATTGGGAATATTGCTGTAGAAATTCAACGGGAATTAAAGGATGCGTTAACGAGATAAATCTGACGAAAGGTACTTGTATTCTAAAACTTCCCCAGGTGCAGCTAAATTCCGAGCGATCGCCAATTGTATTTTCTCTTCTTCATCCCCTGCTAATTCCCTCAACACCTCAAGGGGAGTATAAAAATTCCTCGCTACTGCTTGTCTTATCCAACTCCATTTACTCCCTGCTAATTCAATTAACTCTAGCACTAGTACAAGTCGGCTTAAATAAGGCAACCATTTAAAATGGCTGAAAAGCCTGGAAAATCAAACTTCTTACTTCTTACTTCTTACTTCTTACTTCCGCGAAGCGGTACTAGGGTTTCCCAGTTGGATGCTATTTCATATTGACGTTCAATTACTTCAATTACATCATCTAAACTATCATCCCGATATTTAACAGCAATCCGAATCGGTAATTCTAAATCACCTGCTAATATTTCTAATGTTTCTCTAGGTGTATCTGAATGTGCTGCTGCTTTTAAACGTTCTTCAATTATTGTCGATTTACCCAATCTTTGTAATAATTTGATTTTATCTTCTTTGGGTAAATAAGGATTTTCTAAACCTTCTATTAATCTATGCCCCGGCATCCATTCGCTTATCAAATATTCCGGTACTGGTGCAATTTTTAATAATTCTGCAACTAATCTATCGTTTTGCTCTAAAGGTGCATTTTTAATTTTCTCTTCAGCTACTTCTCGCCACTTTTCTCCCGCTTCTCCTACTAAATTAACATGTAATTTTGATGCTTCTACTACTTGATGATGAGGACTATTATCTACTAATACTTCTAAAAGCTCACGGGGGGTTTGTAAATGATTTGCTACTGTAAGCTGAAATTCTAAATTTTCATTTATTAACGTCTTTGGATGATTAAGAAAAGGTTGTAAATCACCAGCTTGAAGCAACTCTTTACGATACATCTGATTATGGTTAATTTATCTATTTAAGAATAATATATATCGTATAGTAATTTTGTTCTATATAAATTATTTATAACCTTTTATTAAACAACTTTAGGCAAGTAAAATTATTTGGTAGCCTTTAATATTCTCTTTAGCTTTTTATACGTAAATACACGCTATCTTCTGGGAAGGCGTATTTTGTATACATTATTATTTTGATTTATATCTATTTAGATTTAGTATGAGTAATTTTGAGACTAGTAGGGAGCAAGGGGAATACTTATCCGATCATTTCAAAGCTGTACGGAAGCATATGTTTGAAGTCGATGAAGGGCTTCGAGAGTCGGGATTATTCAAAACTCTGTTTGAAGAAGCTGCTGTAGGTATGGCTCAAGTTGCTATACATGGTAAGTGGCTGAAGGTGAATCGTCAGCTTTGTGCTATTACTGGATATTCGGATTCGGAGTTATTAAAGTTAAGTTTTCAGGATATTACTCATCCGGATGATTTAGAAGCTGACTTAGAACAGGTTTTAAGATTGTTGATGGGGGAAATCAATTCTTATTCTCTGGAAAAACGTTATATTCGTCGGGATGGTACGATTGTTTGGGTAAATATCAAGCCGACTTTGGTTAAGGAAGCTGATAATTCGGAATACTTTATTACTGTTATTGAAGATATTAGCCAACGAAAAAAATTTGAAGCAAATCAAAAGCTGAATTATCAAGCTTTATCGGAATTGGCGCAGCGCTATCAATTAGCGATTAAAGGCTCCCAAGATGGTATCTGGGATTGGAATTTGAAAACTGGAGATTGTTATTTTTCCTCTGAATGGAAGAAAATGTTAGGCTACGAAGATGAAGAATTAATCAATAATATCGATACATTTTTCTCGATTTTACATCCAGAAGATTATTCTAGAGTGGAAGCACGCATCAAAGAGCATTTTCAGAAACATGTTCCTTTTGATGTTGAATGTCGTCTGCGTCATAAAAATAATCAGTATCTGTGGATACGCAATCGAGCTAGAGCAGTTTGGGATGAATCTGGAAATGCCATACGCATGACTGGCTGTATTAGGGATATTGAGGATTGGAAAAATGTAGAAGCTGATTTGCGTATAGTTAACAATCAATTGGCTTTAGCTAAGGAAAGTGCTGAGGCAGCAAATAAGGCTAAAAGCGAATTTCTGTCTAAAATGACTCACGAATTGCGAACTCCTATGAATGCAATTCTCGGTTTTACTCAAGTTTTGCAGCGACAATCGAATTTGAAACAGCGACAACGGCAATATTTAGATACTATTCTTCGCTGTGGAAATCATTTATTGGATTTAATTAATGATGTTTTAGATATTTCAAGAATTGAAGCGGCAGCGATACAGTTAAATATCAAAGAATTTGATTTATACGAGATTATAGATTCTCTCGAACAAATGCTGCGAATGAAAAGTCAAAGTAAAGGATTGCAGTTAAAGTTTGAGTTAGATAAAGATGTTCCTCAATATATTAGAACTGATGAGGTGAGATTGCGCCAAGTTTTAATTAATTTGTTAGATAATGCCATTAAATTTACAGATGCTGGTTATGTTTCTTTAGAAGTTACTAAAAATATAGTTAATAATCGAGGAGATTGCTGTCGTTTAGTTTTCCGAATTCAAGATACTGGTAAAGGAATACCCGAAGAAGATTTAAGTCGGATATTTGATGCTTTTGTGCAATCAAAAAATATTCAAGAATATTCTCCTGGCAATGGTTTGGGTTTAGCAATTTCCAAGAGTTTGGTGGAAATGATGGGAGGAGATATAAAAATTACAAGTAGTTTGGATGAAGGAACTATTGTAGAATTTGATATTGTTGTTAGTACTGTAGCTAAAGATAAATTTTTTCCATGTTTGCCTAAAGGAAAGATTGTCAGTTTAGCTCCAGAAGAAGATAAACCGTTGATTTTGATAGCGGAAGATAACTGGGATAATCATCAACTACTACTAGAAATTCTTTCACAAGTTGGCTTTGAAGTTATTCAAGCTTATAACGGAAAAGAAGCTGTAGAAAAATGGCAGAAATATAAGCCAAATCTTGCGATTATGGACATGCGAATGCCAATTATGGATGGTTATCAAGCTACTGCTAAAATTAGAGGTTTTGCAGAAGGTAAAAACACCACAATTCTTATTGCTCAAACCGCAAATGCTTTTAATGAAGATAAAAAATTAATTATGTCTCTAGGATGCGATGATTTTATTAGTAAGCCATTTCAACAAGAAGTTTTGCTGAAAAAAATTGCTTATCATTTAGGAGTTAAATATATTTATCGCAACGAACAGCAGGATTTATCGTCAAATAATTGTCATTATCTAGTTACTTCAGAATCCTTAAAAGTCATGTCTGCCCAATGGCGATCGCTACTTTTTCAAGCTGCTAGTATTTGCAATCAAAAAGTTGTACTAGAATTGCTTATGGAAATGCCTGAAGCTAATAGTAATCCGATGAAAAATTATCTGATAAATTTAGCTGATAATTTTGATTTTAATAAAATACTTAATTTAATCAAATTATCCGAAGTCGTAGATTTTAGCAGCCATAATTAATCCAATTCTAGAAGTAAACCTTCCTCTCTCTCCAAAGCATCGGATAAGGTTGCTTAAGACTTGTAGTGGTTTCTCTTATTCAACTAATAATCGTAATATGTTATTATATTAACCCGGTTTTTTGATAAAATCGGGCTTGTTTATGCTGCATTCTCAAAAAGTAGGCTTTTTATATAAATATTCTCCGATTAAATTAATTAATAATGGTTATTTAGTATATAGACATCTAGCAATAGTATCAATTATGATGTATCTTTAGATAGATTTATAAAAAGCTTTGATGTAGTAATACTGCTTCGAGAAATAATACTGACAGCAACAAAGGAGTAAAAGCTTAGCCTTGACTGTGGAACAACTATATTTTAATTGATGTTTCTTGTTTCTGAACTGAGGACAGTAAGTTCGTGTAAAAGAGCAAATATATAAATTCAAAATCTAAATATGACGACAATATTAGAAAAATCAGGTTGCAAAGGCAATATTCTTGTAGTTGATGACGAGCCAGATAATTTAGAAGTTTTATCTATAATCCTTGAGTCAGAAGGTTATCAAGTTAGACAAGCTATAAATGCTAATATTGCTCTTAAAACTATCAAGTTTCAATTGCCGGAATTGATTTTACTAGATATCAAAATGCCAGAAATTGACGGATATCAATTATGTCGTAAACTAAAATCAAACTCCGAGACTAAAGATATTCCAGTCATATTTTTAAGCGGTTTGGCAAGAGATATTGATAAATGCAAAGGATTTGAAGTTGGTGCTGTAGATTTCGTGGTTAAGCCCTTCCACTTACAGGAAACTTTAGCTAGAGTTCAACATCATTTAACTATTCGCAGATTGGAACTTGAATTACAGCAAAGAAATCACGAACTTAGTCAGCAACAAAATCGCTTAGAAACTGAAATTTGTATTCGTCAGCAGGCAGAAAACGAATTAGAAAATTGCAAAATCTTATTAGAAGCTAAAAATCGTCAGTTGCAAACTATAGTTGATAACTCCCATCGTTTGCAAGCACATTCTTAAAGCATATTCTGAAACGATAATTAAAATTCAAGGAGACATTATCCTACAGCGGCTCTTTTTAATAAAGGCTAATATAAAATCCCAGCTATAAATCTATACAGTGCTTCCGATTGATTAAAGTTTAATTTATACAAGTAGGCAGAAACAATTAAATCTATAACATTCCTAAATAATTTCTGAGATTTGAGAAACCGAGTTTTTTGGAAAAACCCGGTTTCTGGCACCTATCTTTCTCACGACTCATATAGGATTGCTATAAATATGTAACAGAATGTAAAAATCACCAAACTGTTACAATTAACTGCTGCTTAAATAGCATTTATACCTAAAATTGAGCGTAGACTTACTTGTAGCTAAAATATTCAATATTAATTTAGTTACTTAAATAAAATTCTACCAACATAGAAATTTCAACGATGCATCAGTTGTATTAAAAGTAAAAATTTTCACTTCAAAAAAATAGTTTGTGTAACAATAACTGTATTATTTTTAGCACAGACTGTGAGGAGTAAAAAACTATGGCTGACTATAAGTTGGATAATGTAGTCGCTTCGATGGGATTGACGGAAGAACATAAAAAGCAAATCATCGAGCAATCAATCAGAGAAGAAAGAGAAGAGATTGTCAATCAAGCTTTAAATTTTATTGAAAATATATACGTTCATTTACCTTTGAAGCGCGCTAGAAATGCTATCGATCCAATACAACGTTTGAAACTGCTGAAGTATCGGTTGGTGAAGATGAGCGAACTTAATTTTCAGCAGGAAATGGTTAGCATATTTACAGAGCTTAGGGATTTACATACAGTTTATCTGCCTCCGATGCCTTATCAGTCTATGAATTTTGTTTTACCTTTTATGATTGAAGAATTTTATGAAAACAATCAAAGGTATTATATTATTTCTCATGTAAACGAAGACTTTGAGCATGAAAGTTTAGAAAAAGGGGTGATAGTAACTCATTGGAATGGTGTACCCATCGAGCGCGCTATTGAGTTAAATGGTTTGTCGAGTTATGCTAATCACAAAGATGCATGTCGAATTTATGGTTTAAATTCTTTAACTTTGCGATCGGGAAGTAAATATTTAGTTCCAGATGAAGAATGGCTGTACATTTCTTATATTACGAAAAACCAAGAACATTACGAGCATCGTTTTCAATGGCAAACCTGGAATTTACCGGAAAATCAAGCTCAAATAAATAGTCAAGCTGTTCCCAACTCAAGAGTTTATGGTTCTTTAGGGGTTGATTTTGAAGCTTCTAAGTTACAGAAAATTAAAAAAAGTTTGTTTGCCTCAACTACTGAAAAAAATAATCAAACATTTTATGAAACTGATTTTCAATGGAGTATTTGTAATACTACTCATGGTGAATTTGGATATATCCGAATTCACAGCTTTATGATTTATGATAGACAAAAATTTATTCAAAATTTGATTCGTATTTTAGAACAATTACCCAAAGATGGTTTAATAATCGACATTCGCGGAAATAGTGGTGGATATATTGAAGCTGCTGAAATGATGCTTCAGTTATTTACCGCAAATAAAATTCAACCAGAATTATTTCAATTTTTAAATACACCGACAACTTTAAGAATAGCTCCGGAGCCTTGGAGAAGTTCAATTGAGTCTTCGATAGATACTAGTGCTGTTTATTCTTTAGGATACCCGATTGGCGGAAATTCCGATTATATTGATGAGATTAATCAATACGGAAGAAAATATTTTGGTCCCACAATTTTGATTACCGATGCTTTATCTTATAGCAGTACAGAAATTTTTGCGGCGGGATTCCAAGATAATAATATAGGAGTTATTCTTGGAACTAATAAAAGTACCGGCGCTGGTGGTGCAAATATTTGGGAATATTACGATTTATTCCATCCTTTGGGTTATTCTCCTTTACCAAGAAATGCTCAGATGAGAATTGCTGTGAAACGTGCTTTGCGTGTGGGAGATAAAAACGGTTTTCCTTTAGAAGATTTTGGAGTCATTCCCGATTATATTCATAATATGACTCGCAATGATGTGTTAAATGGTAATGTCGATTTGATTGAAAAAGCTGCTAGTATTTTGGCGAATATGAAAGGATTACATCATTTACCTTTGGAAGTTTTTTAAAAGTTGCGTTAAGAAACCCGGTTTTTTGGAAAAACCGGGTTTCTGGATTTTGGATTAATTAATTACTACTATTTCCGATTATTGTTTTAATCAAAATGGTGCGTTACGGTATTAACTTAGATATCTGTTGACTCGCGAATTTTTGAGTACCGTAACACACCCTACAATTAATTTAAAAGCCTATAACTACAAAACATCAAGAAAATTAATTCCCGGTAATTCTCGCTGCTGAAGTTTACTGTTAATATGCTCGGCTGCTGCAATTCCGGAAAGTATTGCACCATCTATAAGATTCCCACCACACCAATCTCCACAACATACTAAAGGTAAGGATGTTTCTGCTGGTAAACAAAATTGTTCTAATGTTGTTTTCGGAAATGCATATCTCCAACGGTGTACTTGTATCCATTGGGGATTATTTAACCAAGGTAAATTTACTGCTGAAGCTACATTATGTAATATTTCTCTTCCAACTTCTTCTAAATCTCCCGATTCAAAGTTTTTATGGGCAAAGTCGGCGCTGCTATGAATCACAAAATGAGGTTGAGCCGGATTTTTCCGTTTGCTGCTATCTAATCCAATCCATGCCAATACGGAATTTTGTTTAAATGTAATTGCTTTCCACTCCGGTTGTGGTGATGATTCGGCGTATCCTGCCATTACTGTAATAGCTGGGTAATATTCAACACTCCGCAGTTTCCCGAGGAAATTATCATCTAAAAAATTTTCTGGTAAAGATTCTAATATCATCACGGCTTGAGGTGCTGGTATGGCTACTACTACAGCCCCTGCTGTAAATTCTTGATTAGTTTCGCTAGTTAAATGCCATTGATTTTGAGAATTAAGGTTAATTTTGATAACACGTTCTCCGCGATTTATGTCTAATCCTTGTGCCAGAAATTTAGCTATAACATTCATTCCTTGTGGTGCAGTATAGGGAAGAGGTGATGGGAAATTTGCTGTAAGAGATGAAGAATTTTCTTGAACGTGAAGAGTATCAGTCCAAACTTCTAAATCGCCCTTTTGGGAAAGTGAAGCTATCAAACGTTGTGAAAATTCACCATTAGGTTTGATATAACAGGCACCGTGGTCAGCTTTTGTATCAAATAAACGTCTGGTGGCAACTCTTCCACCCACTCCACGGGATTTATCTATTACCAAAACCGAATATCCGGCTTGGGTTAATTGTTGAGCGCAAACTAAACCCGCCATTCCGGCACCAATTACAGTAATATCAGTCATCAGTCAATAGTTCGTAGTATAGATTTATTAGTTTTCAGCGATGGTACAAAGGATTACTCATGAGTGCCGAAAGCTAATAGTAGAATAAGGTACGGGACAAAATGTACGTTTGGGAGAAAGGGAAATTGGATGAATTAAGGGCAGCACTAGAATTAGCTACCGAGGAAGAATTACAAGATTTGACTGCAATTTTATTTAGCCGCAAGTTTAATCCTTTGGATTACCTGCAAACACCAGAGCCTATAGAAGTACAAAGCCAAAATCGTCAGGCTTGGCTGGATGCCATCGAACAACGTTTTTGCTTTTTGGCAGCCGATGGCATGACGGTATTGCGTGGGCGCAGCCAGCAAATTACTTACCGCGAGGCTTTGATTGGGGTATGTAAATATTTAAAAATTTCTTATGCAGATGACTTGACAACCATTGATTTAGAAGCTGAAGTATTTTTACATCTTTTAGGAAAAGTTTGGAAAAAATTACCCGCAGGTGAGAAAAGAAAGTTAACTCATAAAGTACAGCAACATTTAATAAAATCCGAACTTAATCAACCTTTACCTTTAGCTTTACAAAAAGACCCTTTGGGT
>JBCBPQ010000123.1:0-20518 GCA_039820645.1 Cyanobacteria bacterium J06633_8
CGTAGCCTTAAAAAATGGGCAGGCTTATTATAGAGAGATGCCGCTCTTCAACACGAGTTAACTTGTTTTAAAGCCTGCCCATTTTTTTACGGAGTATTCAAAGCCCATTTTTTTACGGAAATTGTAACCCCTCAATCCCCCTTTTATAAGGGGGACTTTAACCCCCCTTTTTAAGGGGGGAAGGGGGGATCATCCAAGAATTTTGATAAAAACTATACTTTTCAAACATCCTCTTACGAGCTTCAGTATCAATAACAATAAACTTCAGCAGTTTGACTCATGCTTTAAAATCTCCTTAATAATTCTAATTATATGCATTTTTATTCATGAATAAAGCGGGCATTGTTGCCCGCTGTATTAAATAAATTTAAATTTTACACTTTCTTTTAATCCAAAATAGAATTAACGGAATAAATCGGGATTTAATCTATTACCGGATTGAGATGGGCGAGACTGAGGAGTAGTTTTCTTAACGTTTCTCAATAGTTTACCGTTTCCACCATCTTGTTTATCTAGGAAAGGTTTTAGCTGAATAGCATCTTTAGATACTGCTGCACGCTTACCATTACCAAGTAATGTTCTACCTAGATTAATAGCGTCTTCTAATCCGGCCCCTCTGTAAGTGTTAACGCCGATGGTTGCCTGTCCGCTGTCTGCTGAAATTAAGTTTTGGAAAACGGCGTTACGTACTTGAAAAGCGTCTTTTCCGGGAGGAACTGTTAGTACTAAACGACAAGAGGGATCGGCTTCGCTGGTTACGCATAATACGTTATATCCATTCAAGGTTGAGGTGCGAAGTTCTACCAAACCGTCAGAACGATAGCTTTCTAAACGCTGAGCAATGGTGTTGCAACGTCTTTGTGCATCCCAACCACCACCTAATGCTTGGGGAGTTGCCCATGCAAATAATTGATTTGGTTGACTTTGAGGAGAGTACATAACGGTGTAACCGTTGGTATCCATCTGACAGCTAAACCGAGTTGCGGTGTCAACGGTTTGGGAAGAACTGCTTGTAGAGGTTGTGGTTGATGTTCCCGTTGGTGTGGATGTACGGGTTCTGGTTGTTGTGGTTCTACCACTTCCGGTTGTGGGTACTACAACGGCATCGTCTGAGGAGTCATATTGTGCCATTGCAGGGGTGTTACCGAATAATACGGATACTGCCAAACCGCCGAGAAATAAAAGCTTCAAAGGTCTAGATGACATTAATCGTCCTCCTGTAAAAATGATTGGGAGTTTCTTTTTTGTAGTGACGAAGATTTTTGCTAAAGGATTCGGGAGTTCCGTCTTAGTTTATTGATTGTGTAGCACTTGTGTAACTGGCATATTATCTGAAATCTAGAGACGCGATATATCGCGTCTCTACAATGATGACTACTATCTAACTATCTTCTTGCTTTTTGTCTTCCTGTGGTTTTTTATCTTCCTGTGGCTTTTTTTTGACTTCATCTTTTTTATCTTCGTCGTCTTGTTTATCTTTTTCTTCTTTTTCTTCTTTTTCTTGGATTATTTGTTTGACTTTATCTTTAATTTGTTGATGTTTGGCTACTCCTTCGTAAGCGTATCGATTGTAACCGTTACTTGCAATCAAGGTTTCTAAATAACGTACTCTTTCACCGCTTCCGGGGTGTGTAGATAACCATACGGGAGGAGCATTTTTCTGCTGTTTTTTCATGGTTAAAGTTAAGTTACGCAAGCCGTCCGCAGCATAACCTCCTGCTGTTAGAAGCCTGGTACCCAATCTATCTGCTTGACGCTCCATGTCGCGGCTGTAATCAAAGGTAAGTATTCTGCCAACTGTAGCACCTAGGGGAATATACTGCGTAACGTTGGATATTAAATTGCCTTGAGTTACTAATTGAAATCCGTGGGAAAGGACTACGTGGGCTAATTCGTGTCCAATTAATCCGGCTATTTCTGCTTCGGAATTTGTTTTAGCGATCGCGCCTGTATGAATGAAGATTTTGCCTCCGGGTAGGGCGAAGGCGTTGAGATTTTTATCGGGTATAACGAAGAATTCGTATTCAAATTCATCTCTACCGGCAATTTTAGCTAGCTTTTGCCCGATGTCGTTAATATAGGCGTTCACTTCTTTGTCTTCAATCAATTCCATCCGCTTTTTAGCTTGTTTGGCTACGGAACGACCTACACCTTTTTCACCTTTTAGCAGCATCATGGTAGAGTCGAGGGCGGAAAATGGACCAAGTAGACTACCTGTAGTTGCATAACCTACAACACCTGTAATGATGTTAGCTATGGCGTTTCCTCTTGTTTCTCTACGGATATATGAGGTGTATTTTTTTAGTTTCTCGTCTGCAAGTTGAACAAATGCGGGAGCTTGGGGATTATCGGGGTTGAGCATGGCAAATTGACGGGCAGCGAGAGAAGCTTGCATCCATTTTTTCTCGTCAGAAAGCGCATCAACTCTTACTTTGACTAATTCTGCTTGATTGGGATAAAGGGATGTGGCTCTTTCTAATATTTGTAGAGCTTTTTCCTCTTGACCGTATTTTTTCAGACTTTGAGCGTATTTTATATTTCCCGGAATAAATTCGGGGTATTTTTCTACTAAAAGTTTGAGGGGTACTAATGTTTTAGTTCTTAAATTACTCGCGATTCCCGCTTGTGCTTCTCTCCAATAAACTTTACCAGCAGGAGATAATTCTGCGGGGTTAACTATGGCTTTTTTACGTGGTTGAATATCGGATGTGTTTGTAAAAGAATCTTTGGCTTGACGATATATCTTTTCTGCTTCGGCTATTTTTCCAGCTTGATACAGTTTGTCTGCTTCTATGAGTTTTTTCTGACGAGCGATTTCTTCGGGAGTTGGCTTTTCTTCTACTTCAGCTTTTTCTGATTCTGGTTTTTTAGTATCGCTGGTTTCTTCTGTAGGGGTTTCTGGTTTTTTCTTATCGGTATCTGTATTATTTTCTTGTTTAGAAGTTTGAATAATTACAGCTCTGTCTTTTGCCAGAGTAATTTGAGGTGATTGAGTCAGGATAACAAATATAGAAGTGCCCAACGAGAGCAATACCCAGTTGAAGGCAAGTATCAATGACTTCCATTGACGTTTCATGGCAAGCTTTTTATAGAAGAGGATTTGTATAGTTCCTAGTCTAAGAATGATAGCAATCTCACGCAAAGTCCCGCTCGGAAACTTAACATTGTTTTATCGGTTCTTTATTTTTTGTTTGCATAAAAAATAATCAAATTTATGATAATATTTATATGGTGGGAAAGATGCGCGCATTTATAGTCTTCAAAATTATCAATTTGAATGATTTCAATAAGATTGAAGCATTCAAACCTTTGATTAGGGAATATGATTTAACTAATTTCTAGCTAAGCGAAGGTTGGCATCTGTTCAAATGTCAAAACCTTTGAGTGATAACCCTGGTTTTTCGGTGGGTGATGGAGTTGGTGTTGGTGTTGGTTTTACCTTGTTGTGATTTTCAGGTAATGCAGGAGTAGAAGCTTGAGGAATTGCTTGCGTCTCTTTTTCTAATGGAGAAGTAGAAATTTGCGGGGTTAATTTCATTTTGGTTTTGGGTGTCGGTGAAGGATAAACTTCGGGAATAATTAAAAGTTCAGCTTCACCTATGGGGTTTGTAGGGGCTTGTGGAGTTGCTTGATTTTCCTCGGGTGTTTTGGTTGGCTGTGGTGTGACAATGGGTTGAGTTTCTTCAGATTTTGAAGTTGGCTTTGGTGTGGCAGCTGATTGAGTTTCAGTTTTGGCTGTTGAAGTTGGCTTTGGTGTGGCAGATGGTTGATTTTCTTCAAATTTTGAAGTTGGCTGGGGTGTGGCAACTGATTGATTTTCAGTTTCGGGTGTTGGAGTTGGTTGGGGTGTAATGGTTGGTTTGGATTCAGCTTCGGGGGTTGGAATCGGTGAAATAGGTGTTGATTCTTCTGTATAGATAATGAAGTTGTTTTCTAAAATAAAAGATTTATTCGGTGGAGATGTTGGAAGTACAGCCTTATCCTTATCCTTAGTTTCTGTGGGAGTTTCTGTGGGAGATGGAGTTGGCTGAGGCTCGGATGATTCGCTTTCAATTACAGGTGTGTTTTCAATTGCAGGTGTGTCAGGTAAAGCAGGAGCTTGTTTTGATTTTTCTTCTGAAGGCTTTTCCTGTTCTTTCGGTGGTTGTTCTGATTTTTCAGGGTTATCTTTTACTTCTACTTCATCAACAGCATCAGATTTCTTCGGTAAAGTTGTTTCAGTTTCTAAATTACCCGTATTATTATCTTTATTCTTTTCTTTTACTTCATCTACTGAATTAGATTCGGTTGGTAAAGATGTTTTGGGTTTTTCTATAACTGGTTTTGGTATTGAAGGTTTGGGAGAATCATCAATTTCTTTCTCTTCAGATTTAGGTATGTTAATAGAAGGTAAAGATTCCGATTTATTTTTAGGCTGCGAATTTAAAAATGTAGATTGCGGCTCTTTTTTTTCAACTTTTTCTTCTCTAACTATAGAAGTTTTCGGAGTGGGTTGATTTTGTTTCTGAATATTTTTCTGAATATTTTTCTGAATATTTTCCTGAATGGTTTTGGGCTTGTAATCCAATGCTGGCTTAGCCTTATTCACCTTCATTGTTGATGGAGAAACTTCGCGATCGCTCTGAAGTTTATTTTCGGTTAAAAATGGGATGAAAGGGATAAAAATCGGTTTTTTCTTATAACTTTCTCTGTTAGCTGTAGAAGGTGAAAACTTTAACGGGGTTGGCTTTAAAGTTTCGGGTTTTGTTGAAGGATTTAGCTTATTTATAGTCGGTGGAATTTCTGTAGTCTGAACTGGTTCGTTGCCAACTGAAATAGATTGAAACAAGTTCCATCCAAAAGCTCCCAAACCAAATCCAATTCCGATTAAACCAACCAATCCTAAAGTTTGCAGTGCCCATGGGGAGGATTGACGAACAGTTGATGGTAAAGTGACTGGTGCTTCGTAAGTAAAAGAAGTATTTGGTGGTAAAATCTCTGGGGATTTGAGCGCCCTTAAAGCTTCTGCTGCTGTTTTATAGCGCTGACTAAAGTGGTGTCTTACCATGCCTGTCAAAATTTCGGCTAATCTATCGCTTACTTTTGCCGAGTTGCGCCAGATTAATTCACCGGTATTAGGATTAAATGGTAATTCGCGGGGAGGTATACCAGTTAAAGCTTGAATACCAAGCATTCCTACTGCATAAACATCGCTACATAACCTCGGCTTACCATTAGCTTGCTCGTCTGGCATATAACCGGGGGTACCAATAATCAAAGTTGAATTGACATCACCTTGTTCGTTTTTTGCCAAGCCTTTGATTTCTTTCACCGCACCAAAATCTATCAAAACGATTTTACCATCTTCACGACGGCGCATGATATTACGTAATTTGATATCGCGGTGAATTACCTCATTTTCGTGGACAAAATTTAATACTTCTAATATTTCCTGTAAAAGCTTGGTTACCTTTTCTTCACTCAATCGCGTGCGTGGTTTAATCTCCTTAGTCAAATCGTATCCATCGACAAATTCTTGAACTAAATAGAATTCATCGTTTTCCTCAAAATGCGCGAACATTTCGGGAATTTGTTTGTGTCCCTTACCCAAACGATAGAGTACCTGTGCTTCTCGTTCAAACAACTTTTTGGCAATCTGCAAAATTGTTTTATTAGATTGCCGAGTTTTGAGTTGTTTAACTACACATTTAGGATTTCCTGGTAAATCCATATCTACCGCAAGATAGGTGACACTAAATCCACCGCGTCCCAGTTCTTGAAGAATTTTGTAGCGATTACGGAGAATCGTGTCTGTGAGCATCAGCTTAACCTATCAGCAATTGAGAATGCCCTTAATCTTGGCAAAGAACATTTTGAAATTCAGTTCCTATAATGACTAATCTCAAGCTACTGCCGAGTATTTATAAACTTACTCATTGTAGAAGATTGTCTTTAAGGAACCGTTAAATAAATAAAAATTAATTCTATATTGAATTTTTGAATTTATTCTACCGTGTTTTATCTCAGAAGGGGAAAGGGCTTGTCCCTACACTGGATAATATACCTCAAGTATCAATCGTATAAGCTGTTACTTGCTATCTTAATATATTTTTCGATTTTTTCGTTAAATTGTCATGGGTCAGAATGATGTATAAAAGATTATGTTTGCTGATGACAATTTTCATTCTAACGCAATTTTTTAGATTGAATTACGGATATTTAGAGCAATACTAATTACAAACAATAATAAAAAAACACCTTATTAACCTTACAGAATTTTATATAACTTAATTACCTCAGTTTAGATTGGGTTGATTAACAATCTGATGCTTCAAAACCTTGTATTTCCATACGGTGTTGTCAGAAACCCGGTTTTTTGAAAAACCGGGTTTCTCAAGTCTTAGAAATGATTTAGAAATGCTATATATAATTTATGTGTAGATTTGATGATATTGCTTGTTTACTTTTCGCAACGTACAACTCAAACTTTTTTCAGGAAATCTGTTCGAGAACCATAAGATTTTGAAAATAAATATTACAATTGATACTGTATGCTACCCAGTGACTATTTTTTATTTATAGTTACGATAACAATATTTCGGTCAACTTCTCATTACTGCATCCAATAGCTTATCTCCACCAAATCTGATTGCATCAGTACAAGGTAATCCGGTTTCTGATTCTATGACTGAAATTGCTTTTTTCGCCTCATTTTCATCAATATTATGAGTATTTAAAGCAATTCCGACTATAGGTACAGATGCAAAAGCACCGGCAGCACTAGCAACCATTTCATATAATTTAATCACTTCTGCTAAAGGCGGAATTGGCACTCCTTCAATCACCTCATTTTGTCCTAAACGATGTGCCAAAATCATTTGAGTCGGTTGAGAGCCGCGTATTAAGGGTAATGTTGCCGTAGAGCTTGGATGTAGTAAAGAACCTTGCCCTTCAATATGTAAGATATCGTAATTTTTACCGTAGCGCATCACAACTTGTTCTACCGCACCAGCAGCAAAATCGACTCGCACGGAATCTAGAGCCACGCCATCACCTTCCAACATCAAACCAGCTTGCCCTGTAGCAATAAACTTGGTAAGCAAACCCCGCAATCGAGAGGAACGATTTAACTCTAAGCTTGCGGACATTTTACCAACTGCCATATCGGTTCCTACAGTTAAAACCCGCTTGCAGGAAAGGCTTCTAGCTGCAAGAGTGCATACACTTATATTAGACGGCTCTTTGCGAACATCCCAAATTAACTGTCCCGGTTTCAGTAAAGTCTTCAATTCGGGGCTGTTACCCAAAGGAGTATGCAAACCGTTGACAATTGACATTCCTCCCACCAAGGCATCTTTAATTTCATGCCAGTAATCATCCGGTAAATTACCACCTTTGGGAGCAATACCAATTACTAAAACCTGGGGTTTAAATTGCAGCGCATCTTTTACGGAGGCAACAATTGGCACATTGCGTTTTATACCCGTTAACTCTGTTAAAGCCTCTCCGGGACAGTCGCGGTCGATAGCAACAACTATCGGCGCATCGCTATAACGTAATAAAGATAACCCAGTTTTTCCATGAGTTCTGCGAATTCCCTCATGTAGTAAAATTGCAATTTTTTGATTAAGTGGCAAACGCACTCCGTTGTACTCCCAAACCTGGTAAATTATTTGGTAAAATCTTTCCTTCCTGAATCAATGCACCCGTAAAGGGATCGTCAATTAAATTCAGGTGGCTATCTAAGTCTAAATAATCGGCTAATGGTGCCAATTGTGCGAGAGCGGTATTTGCCATCGCGCTATCAGAGTAGCAACCGAACATTACCTGTAAACCGTAAGCGCGGGCTGTATGTATCATTCGCATTGCTTCGGTTAACCCTCCTGATTTCATCAGCTTGATATTAACACCATCGACGCATTTTGCAAGATGAGGAATATCGGCACTAGTAAAGCAGCTTTCATCAACAAAAATAGGCAGAGGAGATGACTTTTTAAGTTCAATCAAACTTTGCTCTTGTCCTCTTGCTAAAGGCTGCTCAACATACTTTACACCTATATCCGCAAGTGTAAAACATATGTTTCGGGCATCTTGTAAATTCCAGCCACCGTTAGCATCTACATACAAATCTGGGATGGGAGCTTCTTGACGTACAGCATCAAGCATTTGTTTATCTGCTTCAATGCCGTCGGGGCTGCCTAGTTTTACTTTTAACATTTTTACATCCATAAATTGCAGCCAATCCCTTACCCTTTTTCTGGCAGCTTCGGGAGAGCTAATACCGATAGTTACGGAAACCGGCTTGATAGCACTTCTATCAAGTCCCCAGATTTGCCATAAAGGTAAACCCGCACGTTTTCCCATCCAATCGTGTAGAGCTGTATCGATGGCGGCTTTGGCAGCAGAAGGGATTTGTGCTTTAACTAAAAGTTGTTCGACTTGCTGACGCTGTAGCGGATGCTTTCCTTGTAAACTAGGGGTAATTTGCAGTATAGATTTTTGAATCACTTCGGTAGATTGGGGATAATTACCGATGCTAAATGGTGATGCTTCTCCCCAACCTTCGATACCATCTTCTGATATTTTCACCCATATATTTGTTGTTGTTGCAGTGGTACCGCGACTTATTGTTAAAGGAAAGCGTTTGTTGACTGTAAATATTTCGATGTCTATTTGCATAATGAGTTATTGGGCATGGGGCATGGGGCATTGGGCATGGGGCATTGCTTTCGATACCCCATTTTTTAGTTTATTATGAGTCTGGTTTCTATAAAAAATAATAATTTTAAATGCAATATTTTAACTCAGAAGTATGTACAAAATAATCTTCCTTCAGGATAATTTTGTTGTATTTACTGATGGTTAAAATATCAAATAATTTTTTATAAAATATACCTTTGTCCTTTGAATATGAATCTATTATGTCTAGTCTAGAGAAGTGGAATATTTTGCAATCAGAAATGGCATTAAACCATCCTTGGTGTAAAGTCAGACGAGATAAAATAGAATTACCCAACGGAGAAGTAGTTGATGATTATTTTGTATATATTCGAGCAGATGTAGCGATTACTTTACCAATTACTATCAATCAAGAAGTTGTTTTTGTTAAGCAGTACAGACATGCAATAAGTGATTTTTTTATTGAACTTCCTGCTGGTGGTTTTAATCCAGAACAAGAAAGCGGTGAATTTGCTGCTATAAGGGAGCTTGAGGAGGAAACTGGTTATGTTGCTTCATCTGTTAAGAAAATAGCAACTTTTTATGATAAACCCAGTAAAGACACCAATCAATTACATTTGTTTCTTGCAGAAAACGTTACAAAAACAGGAAAAAGGAAGTTAGATATTACAGAAGAAATTGAAGTGATATTAATTCCTGTAGATAAAATATTAGAAAAAATAGTTAAAGGTGAAATTTGCGTCGCTGGTACTGTTGCGGCTTTGTTTCTGGGTTTGAATTTGATTAAGTAGGGAAGGAATAGTTAGGAGTGTAGAGACGTAGCACTGCTACGTCTGTGCAGTTAGGAGTTAGGAATTAGAAGTTAGTTTTAAGTGAAGTTTTAGCCAATTTACAGACTGATTTTTTATTGAATCTACACTCCTAACTTTTTTATCTCCGCCACTGCTGCAAAATATAGTTATAAAAAGCTTGTTTATCTACTTTATCCATTACAGAAACTTTTCTTCCTCCAGAAACAATTTTTGTTCTTCCTTGACTTTTACCATCGGTAATTATTTCTGTTTCTATTTGTTTTAATTCAAAAAACTCTGGTTTTGCTAAATAAGATGTTGCTAATACATCCCAAAAATAATAATCTTGAGGAATTACTAAGGCATAACATTGTCCGGCTAAATCTGATATTGGATAGTTTCTTTGTTTACCCATTTTTTGGACAATTTCTGA
The DNA here is from genome assembly GCA_039820645.1 of Cyanobacteria bacterium J06633_8. Lineage (GTDB taxonomy): Bacteria > Cyanobacteriota > Cyanobacteriia > Cyanobacteriales > Nostocaceae > Rivularia. Next base: position 9,883 of record JBCBPQ010000123.1, read on the forward strand.
TGTCACCGGAACGTTATTAGTAATATCTAAAGGACACATAATTATTTCTATTTGACTATCCCATACCCATGCGGCTGAAATCGGGTCCCAGTAAGCATTCCACTCTGCGGAACCATCTTGTCCCGGTTCCCAATTTTTCTCAACGTTTCCAGGTACATTTAAGGCACCTCCCATCCATATAATGCGTTTGATATTTCTTTCTATATGTGGTGCTTTTTGTAACGCAGTCGCAATATTAGTTAAGGGGCCAGTTGCCATAATTGTTACGGGTTCGGGAACTGATTCGAGTACTTTTACCGTAAAGTCTTCTCCAGCTTCTGCAACTAAGGGTGTAGTGATGGTTTCCCGTTGATTGAGTATGGGAAAATGATCGACTACAAAAGAATCGCGACGGTAAAGGTTGGGAAAAGCATTAACACCGCGTACTTTGCTTTCTGCTACGGGAATATCTGAAAATCCCATTAAATCCAAAATTTTGCGAGTCGCATTAACTGCTGGTTGTGCATAGCAATCGGCGGCAGTTACAACTACTCCAAGGGGTTGGATATTATCCATCGTCATCAGCAACATAGTTGCCAAATAATCATCCACACCGCCATCATGATCCATTAAGACGAGTTGTTTAGACATTAAGATTCCCTCAACCCCAAAAAAAGCAGGGCTATATATAAGTCTTTGAGAACCTTATAATTTGTATCACGTAAGATGTATTATTTACTTAAAATTATTGAGTAAATTATGAGTAATAACGTTAACGATCCAACTTTAGTTGCTGAGTTGACAGAATTGTATATGAAGTATGAAGCGGCTTTATGTAGTAACAATACAGATGTGCTGGATGGATTCTTCTGGGATTCTGCGGATGTAGTTAGATTTGGATTAAATGAAAATCAATATGGTGCCGAAGATATTAGAGCTTTTCGTAATTCACGTCCGGGTTTTAAATTAGAAAGGGAAATAATTAATCTAAAAGTGGTTACTTTTGGTGAAGATAGTGGAGCTGTAACTCTGGAATTTCGTCGATTTATAAATGGTGTAGAACGTTTTGGTAGGCAGAGTCAAATGTGCAGCGTTTTTCAGAAGGTTGGAAGGTTGTTTCTGCTCATGTTTCTTTTTTGTAGGGTATGGGGTATGGGGCATTGGGCATGGGGCATTGGGCATGGGGAATAGAAAGTAGGAGTAGGTTGGGTTAGGCGCACGAATAACTATAGTTTTTGAAGAATAATCTATATTTTAACCCAACATTATCGGCATTTAATGAGAAGATGTTGGGTTACGACAGGATTAATATAAATTTACTGTTATCTTGTTCAAGTTACCTGCTCCTGTCTAACCCAACCTACTAACTGAGTTTCTAATAACTCTACAAAATTATTGTTTGCCAGGATTAAATGGTAAAGAAGAATGATGTAAGTCAATCAGCAGCTTGCCATCATTGTTTCTGCGATAACCAAAAGTATATTCAACTTTGGTTTCTTTACCAGTATTCGCATCAGTGAAATAGTAATTTCCCATAGCTAAGGCATCACTACAATCAACGCTGACTCCCGCATTTTCAAATCGTACTTTACTCCAAGGTTGAAGTGCAAATCCTTTGTCTTCAGAAACTTTACCTTTAACGAAGTAGGATAGAGCTTCTTCTTCTCTTAAACGAAATTGTCCTTCGGAAGCTTTTGTGGGTTTAAATAAAACTGTACCTTCGTCATAACCGTATAAATTATCTACCGTATTCGCTGCTAAAGTTTTATAATCTCCTCCATCCTTGTATGCTTTACCAATCGCAACAATCGCATTACCCCAAGTTTCTTGAGCATCGATCACATCTTTTTTAGTAATACAATTATCTGAATTATTTGAAGCCTGTGAATCGAAATTATTAGCTGAAGATGGATTCTCATTACAAGACGCAGCTAATATGCTTACTGAAATCAAGACTAAGAATAATACAGCCGATTTAAATAGTTTCATTTTTTTTTGATTTGTGTCTTTATGAGATAATTAGCTCAATTCTGGTAAATTTTCACGAAATTACCAACTTTGAGAAGCCAAAACATATTACTCTTATTATAGAAAAAATCAAATGACAGGTTCATAAATCGATAGATAAAGGGAATGAGAAATACCGAACCTGTAATATTTTAGACAACGCAACAGATTTTTCTACTAAAGAGGTATTTTATGTTACTCATGTTAACGAAAAATTAGTGGCTGCTGGTGTAGTTGAAGCAATGATTTTTCCTTGGGAAATGACGTAACGTGGTTGAATGCGAGTACGAATAGCATCGTAGTAATCCTTTGCGTCTAAGACAATTAAAGATGCAGGTTTTCCAACTTCAACACCGTATTTATTTTTTAGATTTAATGTTTTAGCTCCATTACCTGTAACCATTTGATAACAAGCATTAACTTCCTCGCGCCCAGTCATGTGACAAATATGTACTCCCATATGAGCCACATCTAACATACTTCCCGTACCTAAACTATACCAGGGGTCTTGGACGCAATCGTGACCAAAACTAATATTCAAGTTATTTTGCCATAGCTCCTTGACACGGGTGACTCCCCGGCGTTTAGGATAAGTATCCGCACGTCCTTGTAAAGTAATATTAATCAAGGGATTGGCGATAAAATTGATTTGAGCGCGTTGTAGAAAACCCATTAATTTAAATGCATAGGCATTATTGTAAGAGCCAAAAGCACTTGTATGGCTGGCTGTAACTCTACTACCATTTTTTCTATGAATAGCCTCAGCCGCAACAACTTCTAAAAATCGAGATTCTTCGTCATCTATTTCGTCGCAATGAATATCAATTAAGCGATTATATTTTTCTGCTAATTCAAATGTCTTTTGTATTGAGCGCACACCATCTTCCCTGGTTAATTCATAATGGGGGATTCCTCCCACCACATCCGCACCCATTTCTAAAGCTTTTTCCAGTAAAATCTCATTTCGCGAATGGGAATAAATCCCATCTTGAGGAAATGCAACCACCTGCACCGTCATCCAATCTTTGACTTCATCCCGCAACTCCAATAAAGCTTGTAGCGCAATTAACTGCGATTCGCTGACATCTGCGTGAGTTCTGACAAATAATATACCTTGAGCCGCTTGCTCTTTCAACATTGTTAGAGCGCGATTTTTCACCTCTTCGATGGTGATTTGCCGCTTGCGATCGCCCCAAATTTGGATGCCTTCAAACAAAGTTCCACTCTTGTTCCAACGGGGTTCTCCGGCAGTTAAAACCGAATCCAAATGAATATGCGATTCAACAAATGGAGAAGAAATTAATTTTCCTGATAAATCAAGTTCTTGAGGAGCAGATTCGTTTAAATTTGGCGAAATAGCGGTAATATGACCATCTTTAATGCCAATATCTACAATTTTGCTCTTTTCAGTATTAAATGAAACTACTCTACTATTTCGTAGTATTAAATCAGTCATGGCTATCAGTTATCAGTGAACAGTGAACAGTGAACAGTTATCAGTGAACAGTTATCAGTGAGCAGTGAACAGTGAGCAGTGAACAGTGAACAGTGAACAGTTATCAATCGCCGATTACAAATTATCCACTTAAAACAACTAACCACTATCAACTATCAACTATCAACTATCAACTATCAACTAACCACTATCAACTATCAACTAACCACTATCAACTATCAACTAACAACTATCAACTATCAACTATCAACTATCAACTAACCACTAACCATTTCTTCCAAAAATTTATCAAAAGTATTTCTATCTGGTAGGGAAGGTTGTGCGCCGGATTTGGTTGCAGCTAAAGCACCCGCAGCACTACCCCAAACTATGGCTTCACGTAAGGAAAGCCCTTCAGAAATTGCTGCGGCTAATCCTCCGTTGAAAGCATCTCCTGCGGCTGTGGTGTCAACAGTTTTTACGGAAAAAGCTGGTGTAAAAAAGCAATCGTTTGCAGTACTGCAATAAACGCCTTTGGCACCGAGTTTAACAACAGCACATTTCACGCCTTTTTGCAATAAAACTTCTGCTGCTTTCTTGGCTGAATCTTCCCCATTTACCGGAAAACCGACTAATTGAGCGGCTTCAACTTCATTCGGTGTTAGGATATCTACTAAGGGATAAAGTTCTTCTGGTAACTCTTTTTGTGCTGGTGCGGGGTCGAGAATTACTTTTACTCCAGCTTTTTGTGCTTCCTTGGCTGCTGCAATTACAGAAGATACAGGAATTTCTAATTGTAATAGAAGTGCTTTTTTTTCGGGTAATAGCTGGGATAATCTTTCGACATCTTCTAAATTTACTCTGCCGTTGGCACCGGGAATAACCACGATTTGATTTTCACCGGCATCATCTACATTAATAATTGCCACACCAGAACTTACTGTTTCATCTACAAACACATTGTCTGTTTTGACACCGGCAGTTTGTAGATAATTAATCAGTTCCTCGCTAAAATTTTTTTTGCCGACACGTCCAATAATTTCAGTAGCAATGCCTAACTTTGCGATCGCGACTGCTTGATTAGCACCCTTACCACCCGGTGCTTGAAAAAAATCGTGTCCTAACAGCGTTTCTCCAGCAGTCGGTAAACGAGCTGCTGTTGCTACCAAATCTATATTAATGCTACCAAAAACGATAATACTCACAATGATTTGGAAATTGGTAATTGGTAATTGGTAATTAGTTAACTATTAACAGTTAACTGTTAACTGTTAACTGTTAACTGTTAACTGTTAACTGTTAACTGTTCACTGTTCACTGTTCACTGTTCACTGTTCACTGTTCACTGTTAACTGTTAACTGTTTCCCCTCTCTTCGATTCCAACACTTGGGAACTTTAGAATATCGGGTATTGTCAATAAAACGAGATTATACAGTTTATAAATCACCAGTCTATCATCTTTTAAGTCTGCTACAACTGATTGTAATTATTTCTGCAGGTTTTTCGCTATCTGAAGGTAGAATAGTTAATCGTTTCGTCTTCAATTTCCCGTATCTTACCCTTAATACTTCAAATTGTAATCATAGATAAAACACATGAAAAGATTATTCTTAGCTAGTTCGATTTTTCTAGTTTTTGCTGGATGGGGATTGGAGCAAAATTTAAAAAGTGTCAATGCTCAAACCGCTTCTTCTGTAGTTATTCAAACTCAAAAGCAAGCTACTAAAGCCAAAGCTGCGAAAGTACTTCAATTAAAAGTTATTAGTACGGGAATTGGTAATAAAGAAAAATTACGTTTTACACCAAAGGTTGGTGCGAAACAAACTATAAATGTCACCTTAAATAAGGATACTTTGATGTCTATCGGTGATTTTAAAATGCCCAGAGCAAAGTTACCAGCTTATCTGATTACTTTAGATTCTACTGTTACTAAAGTAGATTCTAATGGAGATATTTATTATGATATTGCTTATTCTGATGTCAAAATTAAAGGTGATGCTCAAACTCGTCCGGAACTAATCCGAGTTATTAGCAAACAAATAGGACAATTAGAAAATTTTAGGGCTTCTGCTGTAATTGATAATCAAGGAAGAACGAAAAAACTCAATTACGCAATTCCTGAGACAGTAGATGTAAATATCAAATTTCTTGTCGAACAGCTAGCTAATTCTTTACAACAATTATCTTCTCCGGTTCCAGAAGAAGCTGTAGGAACTGGTGCAAAATGGCAAGTTAGTTCCGATACTAGCATCAACGGAATTAATCTGAATCAAACTACTACTTATGAATTAGTAAATATCAAAGATGGTGTTGCTAGTCTAAACGTTAATTTGCAGCAAAAAGAAAAATCTTCTCAAGTAATTGATTATCCAGGATTACCTTTAGACGGTATTTTGACTCTACAAACTTTTAGAGGGAAAGCCCAAGGGAAAGCTACAATTGACCTCGATAAAGTAATGCCAATTAGTTCTCAACTTTCCTTACTTGCTGACAGTAAATATATTGGTAAAAATATTAATACCTTGGAAGAAACACCTTTGAATTCTACATTAAAAGTGGATTTAAATATTCAGGGTAAATAGGTAGCGGGTAATTGGGAATTTTCATCCTAATGTAGAGACGTTGCAGTGCAACGTCTTTTTTCACGTTTTATTTATTACCAACACTTCTGATATAATCCCGTCTATAATGAGATAATTACTTATTTTTTCGCTTTAACAGTATATATAATTGCGTTCAAAAAATCATAAATTTGAATAGTGCGATTTTTTTATAAGTGACGGTTTCGTGGTAATATTTTTTTTATAAATTATTTTTTTATAATAGGGAGGCATAATTACTCAAAAAAAATTGCTAATATTCCCATTATAATAAATACTATTTCAACTTTTATTATCCCATATTTTCACCGTAAAAAAAATCTTCTTTTTTATGTAAATGAAATTGAAAATCAAAACAATTTTTTAAATGTAGCCCTGTGAAATAATCTTTTGAAGCTACGTTGAGAAATTAAAGACTTGATGGCTGTTTATGGATGGCTCATAATGCAGCTTGAAAATTATTGTTTTAATTTATCTACCTTTTTTTGCCTCTATACTAAAATCCCAATACTAAATAATCATAAACCTCAGATAGAAAAAGCTTAGGGAACAGATTTTACTTGACTGCTAACTGTTACATTTGTATCTAATGCATCACCAGTAGAATATACATAATTGAAAGCTTCTTTATCCTTAAGTACGCTAGCGCGTAAAAATAATCCACTCCAACGCGCAACAGTTTCTACTGCGACATCTTGAGGTATTGTTGGAATACTGGGATCTGGTATTGGCTTGTCGGGATTATTAGTATTGGTAATACCGTAGTGATTTGCTCCTGAAATGCTAATTAAAACTTTAGGAGGATTTTTAATATTATCGTAGGTTTTTTCGGCTCGGAAAGGAAGCGCTCTACTATCAACCTCACCTTGTATTAATGCCGTAGGAATTCCAGAATTATTGATGGGAATAAATTTCTGTGTGGCTTGGTTGCGGAGGTTTGCGCCAAAAAATATACCTGCCACTAATTCCTCTGGTTGTTCAAAGGAGCCTTGACATATAAGTGGGATACAGGTGTTAGCGATTGCGGATAATCCAACAGCACCGCCGAAGGAATGACCTAATAATGCTAATTTATCTGTATTTACAATGCCTTTGATTGGTGAATTCGGTAATAAATCTTCTGTTTTTATTTGCGCCAATACATTATCTATTTGAGAAGTTTCGGCAAACAGCCCTGGTGGAGAGGATTGTCGAATTGTTCGTTTTCTATTTGGTACAACCACCACAAAACCGTAGCGAGCCACAATACTAGCGTATTTGGAATAGCTTGATTTATCTACATTCGCACCTTGCAGCAACAAAGCAACAGGAAAGGAATTATTATTAGAGTTTAAATTTTTGGTTTTAGGAAAATAGATATCCGCTGAATCATTATTTCCAGAGATAGTTGTGCTGTACTTGCCAAAATCTTGATAAATTGGTGCAGAGTTAAAGTTTGTTGCTGTAGGTGTTTGTTTCCTACATGAAACAATCAATGCTGCACTAGCCAATGCTACTGATAGCGGTTTAAGTTTCAGCACTAGGAATTACTCCTTTAATAAATATTTTTGTTTATTTTCTTCACCCAATTCTGAATCTTGAGCAAAATGTAATTATCCTACAATAATTTTCTGCCAAAAACCCGGTTTTTTGAAAAAACCGGGTTTCTCAAATATTACGAATGATTCAGGATTGCTATATCATCAGAATACACCTCTAATAATCTTTCATATATCACTTAAATTCAAATTTCCATGAGTTTGAACTAAGAAATTAGCCATTGATTCAAAGCATTTGAAATAAATATTTTTATAAAGGTATAAAATAGCTGCATTACGATACAATAATCACAAATAACTAAAAATAATTAAAAATAATTAAAAATAATATTTATCAACTAAAATCGCTTTTCAAGATTTATAATAATAAATTCCATGTTTTGTATATTTTATTATTGCAGCAACTAACAATATTCTTAATAATATAATTCGGTAAATAGGTATATATCAACTTACTGATAAATACAAATTAACATACAGGGAGAACTATAAAAATGCCTTTTCGCATATTAAGCCTAGATGGTGGAGGGGTTAGGGGAATTGTTGCAGCAAAAATGTTGGCAAATATCGAAAAGCGCATCGATTGTCCTTTAAACCAGTACTTTGATTTAATTGTAGGAACTTCTACAGGTTCTATTGTCGCGGCTGGCATCGCAACAGGACGTAATTGTGAAGATATTGTCGAATTTTTTCAGAATAAAAGCTCAAGTATTTTCCCCTATCAAAGCCTTTTTTCTCCAAGAAGAATTCCTCTAATATTAAAGTACGGTATATCTGCTCCAAAATATTCTGATAATGATTTAATTCAAGTTTTGCAAGGCGTTTTTGGAGAAACAAGACTGCTTGATATTGCAACTTCTCCAAGATTATTAGTAGTATCTTACGACACTATTGAACGCAATCCGATTATTTTTAAAAGTTGGCGACCTGACAAACCATATGGTAACGTCCCACTATGGGAAGTATGTGTTTCTTCCGCATCCGCTCCCACTTATTTCCCCGCACATAAATTAGATAAAAGAGTTATTGGCAACGTTAAAGACGCGAGTATAAATACTATTATTTTTAGTGATAATGAATCTACCGTAGATGCAGTATATGAAAATGCTGAAATTAGAATTACTGACGGTAAAGGTAGCGGACAAACTCGAACTATTACAAATTATATTGGTACTATTAGAAAAGCAACCGTAAATCCTGCTTGGGATAGAATTCCCGATAAATCATCTACTTATTCAATTAAAACTATATATTCCGCAATTGATGGTGGAGTTGCTGCAAATAATCCTTCTAGTTGCGGTATTGCAGAAGCATTACGATGTGGTTATTCACCCAAAGATATTAGCGTACTTTCCATCGGTACTGGAGATAGAACTCGAATTATCCCTTTTGAAAAAGCAAAAACTTGGGGTTTATTTGAATGGGCACATCCAATTGTTGGTGTCTTGTTTGATGCTTCTTCCGATATTTACGAGTACATCAGCAAGCAAATAATTCAGGAACAAAATGTACGCTTACAATTTAACCTTGATAAACATTTAACTGGTAAACGTTTGAGCGATGATTTAGACGATGCAACCGAAGAAAATATCAATAATTTACTAGAAGCCGCAGATGCCTACATGAATCTACCAGAAGTTAAAGCCAAATTGGACAAGCTCTTAAAGAGTTAGGAGTTAGGAGTTAGGAGTTAGGAATTAGGAGTTAGGAGTTAGGAGTTATGAGTTATGAGTTAGGAGTTAGGAGTTAGGAGTTATGAGTTTTTTGATTGTAAACCTTAACTGCTCACTGTTAACTGTTAACTGTTAACTGTTCACAAAGCATCCCCCGACTCAACATCAAACCAGTGAATGTTATCTGAGGGTAGAGAAAGGGTAATTTCTTCGTTATCCCAATTTTGGTCTGGAGGTAATAAAGCGCGTATAGTCGGCGGTTCTGTTTGGGAACTAGCAATATGTACGCTGACTAATTTGTACATTCCTAAATTCTCAACTAAATACACTCGCCCTTTCAGAGTTTGCGTATCTTCTGGTAACGCAACGCGAACGTGCTCGGGACGAATACCTAAAACAATTTGCGATGGTGAAGTGGAAAATTTTGGTAAAGTAACGGAAAAATCTCCCACCATAGCGCTGTTTCCTTTGCAGGGTATGGTAAGCAAATTCATTTGAGGGCTGCCCACGAAACCAGCTACAAATAAATTGGCAGGATGATTATAAATATCTGCTGGCGGTGCAAGTTGCTGTACGTAGCCGTTATTTAATACGGCGACTTTAGAAGAAAGCGTCATCGCTTCGGTTTGGTCGTGGGTAACATAAACTACCGGTGCTTGTTGTGCTGCGAATATCTGCTTGATATCGGCTCGCACTCTTTCCCGCAATAGTGCATCAAGGTTACTCAAAGGTTCATCTAACAAATAGGCTTCAGCTTTACGTACCAAAGCTCTACCTACTGCAACACGCTGTCTTTGCCCGCCAGAAAGTTGTCCTGGTTTGCGTTGAAATAACTCTTCTAAACCCAAAAGTGCTGCCACTTCTGTAACTCGGGATTGAATTTCCCCGATGGGTACTTTTTTTAACTTTAATCCCGAAGCCAGATTTTCCTGTACGGTCATGTGTGGGTATAACGCATAACTTTGGAACACCATCGCCATGTTGCGATCGCCGGGGCGTTTATAGGTGATATCTTCTTTACCCAAAAATATTTTTCCTTTGGTAACTTCTTCTAAACCCGCAATCATTCTTAAAGTTGTAGACTTACCGCAACCGCTTGGCCCTAATAAGGTCAAAAATTCGCTATCATCCACAGATAAGCTAATATCTTTAACGGGAATTACTTTTGGAGAAAAGGTTTTGTTTAAGTTTTTAAGTTGAAGAATAGCCATTTTTTAATTTTTAATTTTGGATTTTGGGAATGGGGAATTGGTAATTGGTAATTGGGCATTGGGCATTGAGCATGGGGCATTGGGTAGATATTTTAAACTCCTAACAACTAACAACTAACCACTAACAACTAACCACTAACAACTCACCACTAACCACTAACAACTAACCACTAACCACTAACCACTAACAAC
>JBCBPQ010000124.1:0-20393 GCA_039820645.1 Cyanobacteria bacterium J06633_8
AATAAATGGGGATATTATCTACACCCCTTTTTGCCTTCCCTAGGAGCATATTATTTTACTTCGATGGTGATGGCTCTTTAGCCGAATCAAATAAATATAAATTACTTATTGAAAGCGCAAAATTCGCCGATAAAAATGGCTTTACTGCTGTTTGGACACCCGAAAGACATTTTCATGCATTTGGTGGATTATATCCCAATCCATCTTTAACAGCAGCAGCTTTATCTATGATTACTGAAAATATCCAACTTCGTGCTGGTAGCTGTGTTTTACCATTACACGATCCAGTTAGAATCGCTGAAGAATGGGCTGTGGTTGATAATCTTTCTAATGGCAGAGCTTCTATTGCTTTTGCTTCCGGTTGGACTGTTGATGATTTCGTATTAGCAAAAGATAGTCACGCAAACCGTAAAGCTAATATGTGGAAGGGTGTAAATATTGTTAAAAAACTTTGGAAAGGTGAAGCTGTTGAACGTCAAGATGCTAACGGAAAATCCTTTACCATAAAAACATTACCAAAACCCATTCAAGCTGAATTACCTATTTGGATGACTTGTCAATCCAACGAAACTTTTATGGAAGCAGGTAAACTCGGTACCAATGTTTTAACTTCTTTACTTACCGGAACATTAGACGATATTATCCCCAAAATTAAACTTTACCGAAAATCCCTAGAAAAACACGGTCATGACCCAAAATCGGGTAAAGTTTCTTTGATGATTCATACTTTTTTAGGTGATAATATTAATACAGTCAAAGAGAAAGTAAGAAGACCATTTTGTAATTATTTAAAAACCCATTATGAATTACTAGAAAGTCTCGCTAAAGGTATGGGTTTAAATGTTAGCTTGAAAGACTTTTCTGAAGATGATTTAGATAGTTTACTACTATTTGGTGTCGAAGGTTTTATGAAAGGTAGGTCATTAATTGGTACACCAGACAGTTGTCGTCCGTTAATTGACGAACTTGAGAGAGCAGGAGTGAATGAAGTAGCTTGTTTGATTGATTTTGTCCAGGATTATGATTATGTAATGGAAAGTTTACCCTATTTGAACCAGTTGAAAGATATTTGCTCTCCTTAAGTCAGATTGGGTTAGATGCCGTCTTGTGATATGGGTTTTCGCGTCTAACCCAATTCACTACTTGTCTCCCCATTACCCATTACCCATCACCTGAATCTGTAACCGATTATTCTTTATCCAGAATATTCTTTGTAAAACTTAAACTTTTTTTAAATTTTAATCTAAATACTATATTATTCAATTAGTGCTTATTGCAATAAATCCTCATTTAGTAATCATACTTGAGGTCACATTATCTCAACTGTAAGGGCTTACTACACTCTGGGGACAATGTATGTATTGCAAATAATTGTTAGTTAATCACATTAGTTCACTTTGAGAGAGTTGGAATGTCTATATCTCGTGATTCTTTTGATGTCCTTTGGGTTAGCGGTAGCCCTTCTTTAAGATGTTTTAATATGCCTCTGATAAAAAGATTGTCGCAGCATCAGGATATTGCCGGATGGGAGTATTTTCAAACTTTAGATGAACCTGGTTGTATGGATACTGCGGTAGGGTTATTACGTAATTACCTAGAAACTAAACAAAATCCTATTCATTTAATTGGTCATGGTATTGGTGGTACTATTGCGCTAATGTTTGCCCGTCAATATCCTCAATATGTAAAGTCTTTAAGCCTGTTATCAGTTGCTGCTCAACCTGCAAATACTTGGCACGTTAATTATTATCAACAACGTCAAATTTATTCTCTGAGTCGAGCAGAAGCTTTATTAAATACTATTCATAATTTATTCCGAGAAGAAATCACTTATCATCCACGGAAGTTAATTAATCAGTTTAATAAAGATTTAAACAATTTGCCTTTGATGCATTCACTATTTGATATAGAAAAACTACCTGTTGGTGGTGTTTCTGTGCCGTTGATGATATGCGGGGGGCAAGTTGACCCAATTTTAAGTTATCTAGAATTATACAAGTGGAAGGAATGGTTAAAACCTGGAGATATTATCTGGAAATGTCCTCAAGGAAGTCATTTTTTCCATTCTTTTTACCCAGATTTAGTCTGCGAAGAAATATTGAAATTTTGGCACAAACATCAAATGATGACTCTGAAGAAAGATTTTGTTCAAAGCCAAGTATAGATGTACAGCATATGTAATGGAACTGGATCTATTTGATCTTAAATAAATCAATACCTTTGCCAAAAAAAGATTTCCCTAGTACTGCTTGCGTTCGTAAGAAGTCAGAAGTAAGAAGTAAGATTTTCTAGGCTTTTCAGCCAATTTAAATGGTTGCCTTATTTATGCCGTGCTGTACTAGTGCTTCGCCAAGGTTACTTTGCGGGGTTAATTGTAAGAAAAAAAATAATTTTCTCCCCTTGCCTCCCCTGCTTCCCCGAGATGGAGCCTAAAAAAATGGGCAGGCTTGTTGTGAAAGATACCGGATGCTTCACTAATTAATTGGTTTATGAAGCCTGCCCATTTTTTACGGAAATTGTAACCCTGCTCCCCTTGCTTATCCCCACCCGGCAATTTTGGCTTGCCAGAGTACTAGTAGTCCTTTGAATTAGTTTTAACTGGTTTGTTTATGCGGTAAACTTTGGGAGACGGGGCGCAGTGCTACGTCTCTACAACCGGAATTTATGAAATGAACTACTAGGAGTTTACTCGTTATACAGCAACTAGAATAATTGTTGCAATTAGTGCTGCAACCGCAAAACTTGGTACAAGTAAAAGCACTCTACGATAGAGAGCAGCGCTATCAACGCTTACAAGACCGACAAAGCGCTGCTTATGGTAACTATCATGACGAATCATGCGAGCAAATGGAAGTTCACCCATGCTTTGCTGCGGTAAAATTCTTCTACGTTGATAGGGAACAGTATCGCATCCAAAATTATCTATATATTCGTCGCTGTTCAATAGTTCATCAACAAAACCCTTTAAACCTTTGGTAGCTAGAACAATTGACCAGGATAATTTTTCTTGGTTGTTATAAACATTTCGTCCAAGAACTCGCTGAATACACATTTCCACAAATCGGTAATTATTATTTGATTCGTAGTTAAGATGACGGAATGAGTCAGATAATAATAAACCTCGAATAAATTGCTGTACTGTTATTTGACCATAAGCAAGTAGGGATTCTAATACAGTTTGTCGATGATGTTTAATAATTTGTTGTTCGTTAAATATTTGTCGGTAGCAAGCCCAAATAATTTCATCAATCTCAGAGCCTTTCGGCAAATTATTTGTCGTGTAAATTCTGGGTTGCTCATCACCCGGTATTTCATAACCGTTTACACGCTGATTTTGGCTTGAAAGTGGATAACTCAATAAAGAAAGTGACATTTTAATTACCTCTATAAATTTTCAAGATTAAGAACTTGGGAATAGGGCATTGGGCATTGGGAATTGGGCATTGATAGATTCTCGGTTAACAACTCCTAACTCCTAACTAATAACTCTTTACTATGCCCCATGCCCCATGCCCCATGCCCCATGCCCTATTAAGCAAACCCTGCTCGTGCAACTTCTAGGAGAATAAAGCAAGCGAAAATTACGCCTCCAACACCACCAACTAAAAAGCCAGAGGTGAAGAAGCTCCAATCTTTATATGTTCCTAGGTTATCGGGTACGACTCCTACTGATTTATTACTTTTCTGGTATACTGATGCTCCGTATATGAAGAGACAAATACTCAGAATCACAACTAAACCAGATGCACTTCCGAATCCAGCTAGGAGGGCTTGGTCGGTGTTGCGTAGGGGACCGAGTTTTAAAAATGGACCTAAAAGTAAATAACCGTGAGCCATACCTATCTCTAGCCCTCTTGTAGCTGGAGATAATCCATTTCGGTAAATCGGCAGATTTTTAATCCAAGTTGTGGGAACCCCATCAGTGTTAATGGGAGTAGCTAAATTACCTTGCTCAGAATTATTTTGATAGGGTTGTACTATACCTTCAAAAACAGGTCTGTCAAATTGAGTGTCGCCTAAAAGTGCTTCGGGGTTAAATTTCATGTCGCTGAACACAAATCCCGACGCGATCGCCCTTGCTCTGAGTGCGTGCCAAAAGTGACCTGCTAACAATAAGCTGGCAAAGATAATATGGAACAGCATCAACCAAGTACGTGGTGTAATTAATCCATCAACTCTCAGTGTTTCAGCGGGTCCATAAAATACTGAGGGATAAGCCGTATCATTTACCCAGACGAAGTAAGCGACGAAAAATCCCATATATGCAAGAGCTGCTTGACTGTAGGATAAATATGCTTCCCCAGACCAAACAAATAATCCTTTTGCCCATTTGGTTGGTGCTGTGTTGATATGCCAGATACCACCTAATATACACATCGCACCAATCCAAACATGACCGCCAACAACTGTTTCTAGGTTATCTACAGCAGCCATTCCTTTCAACGTCCAACCATCGGGAGTAATTCCCACCAGATACCCAAAAATAGTTAGTGGATTTAAAGTCGGGTTTTCAATTAGCCGCACCTGTTCCACAGCTGGGTCATAAAGTCCCCCAAAATACACAGCTTTTGCTACCAGCAGTAATGCTCCTATTCCCAAAAGTACCAGATGAATCCCTAGGATACTGGTCATTTTGTTACCATCTTCCCAGCGATAGCCAAAGCCTTGTTCATCCAATTTATCTGGACCTAGGGTCGAGTGATAAATGCCACCAGCACCTAATACAGCGGAACTAACTAGGTGCAAAACTCCAATTGCAAAGAAAGGATAAGTATCAACTATCTGTCCCTCTGCTCCCACTCCAATACCCAAGGTTGCGAGATGAGGTAACAAAATTAGCCCCTGTTCGTACATCGGTACGGATGGGTCGTAGTTGGATATCTCAAATAAGGTCATTGCACCAGCCCACAGTACAATCAATCCTGCATGGGCTATGTGCGCTCCTAACAACTTTCCAGACAAGTTAAGAAACCGGAAATTACCCGCCCACCAAGAATAAGGATCCATTGAATCCTTAACATAGTTAGTTTCAAAAGTTGGATTAGAAGAAAAGCCGAGGGGCTTGAGAAGATTATCTTGTGTAGTTGTCATAATTAGCTAACTTCTCCTCTTGTAGATGCGATCACTCTACCTTCAACAAAGCTGTAGCCTGCTGCTCGTAGTGCATGAAACAAGTGTCCTTGTAAAAAGAAGAATCCCAACCAGAAGTGAGTATTTGCTAACCAAACCCGCGAGGTTAAAGCACCGTCTACACTGGCAAATACTGGGAAGCGGTCAAAATTTAATACTAAAGTTGGACCAAAAAATTCTGTGGGAAATACTGTAGTGTTAACTGACACAAACAATGTGGCGACAAATGCCATTAAACTCACAGCACCGATACTATAAGAAAGATATGCTTCACCAGACCAAACAAAAAGTTTCTTAGCCCAAGGAAAAGGTGTAGAGCGTATATGCCAAATACCACCAGCGACTAATATTATCGCCATCCAAATGTGACCACCTACAACATCTTCTAGGTTATCTACACTCGCAAGCCAAAATCTGCCTTCTGTTCCAAAAAAATAACCAAAAATTTTAATGGGACTCAAAGTTGGACTTGTTACCACACGCACGTTATGAATCGCTGCATCGTAAAGTCCACCGTAAAACATGGCTTTGATAACGAGCAATAACGAGCCTAAACCCAGTAACACCAAATGAATTCCCAGGATGGTGGTCATTTTATTGGCATCATCCCAACGATAACCAAAGAAATTAAATTTACCTTCTAGCTTGTCAGGACCTTTGAGAGCATGAAATATTCCACCTGCTCCTAAAAATGCAGAGCTAATTAAATGAATAACTCCAATGGCAAAGTAAGGAGAAGTATCGACAATTGCACCACCTTCACCGACTCCAATTCCCAAACGTGCAAGGTTAGGTAACAGAATCAATCCTTGCTCGTAAATGGGGAGTGAAGGATCTAATCGTGACACTTCAAACAGGGTAATTGCTCCTGCCCAAAGTACTATCAAACCACCATGGGCTACATGGGCACCCAGTAATTTTCCAGACAAATCAACTAATCGAGCATTACCAGCTCTCCACGGAATTTGTCCGCTCATATCTGTTGCAACAGCCATTTATTTTTTATTTCTCCTGATAAAAAATTACTTAATTAGAAATATTCACAGTTGCAGGTATAGTTGTAGGTGTA
Organism: Cyanobacteria bacterium J06633_8; assembly: GCA_039820645.1. Lineage (GTDB taxonomy): Bacteria > Cyanobacteriota > Cyanobacteriia > Cyanobacteriales > Nostocaceae > Rivularia. The sequence goes on from JBCBPQ010000124.1 coordinate 6,200, forward strand.
TTAGCTGATTCTGCTACGAAATCAAAGAAGGTTTTGTATATCACTCCCCGCTTTGCTGCTCGTGCTTTATAAGCATGCCAAAGGTGTCCGAGCAATGCTATAAACCCTAACGCTGCATGAACACTAGCTAAAGCTGCTCTAGTTGAAGGAGCGCCAGGACCAACTGATCCATAGAACACGCTGGGGTAGACTATTTCATTCACGGAAACAAAGCAAGCAACGCTGAAACCAGCAATCGCTAAAGCACCTAAACTGTAGGATAAATAAGCTTCTCCAGACCAAACTAAAATACGTTTAGCCCAGCCAAATGGTTTAGAAAAGACATGAAAAACACCCCCCAGAATACAGAGAATGCTCACCCAAACATGTCCCCCAATTACATCTTCTAGGTTATCTACACTTGCCATTCCAGTAATTGTCCAACCCTTGGGACTCAAACCAACCAAATAACCAAAAATTCTTGCTGGATTTAAATTTGGTTCTATTAGTCTTACCTTATCTACCAGGGGATCGTAAATTCCACCGAAATAACTTGCTTTCAAGACCAGCAATAAAGCTCCCAAACCCAGCATAATTAGATGAAAACCTAAAATACTGGTCATTTTATTGCCGTCTTTCCAATCGTAACCAAATCCTTCCTCATCAAGTACGGACGGACCTAGAACAGCATGATAAATTCCCCCTGCTCCCAATACAGCAGAACTGATTAGATGCAACATTCCAATCAGATAATAGGGGTAAATATCAATTACTTGTCCCCCATCAGCAATACCAAATCCTAAGGTTGCTAAATGGGGTAGCAAAATTAAATTCTGCTCGTACATTGATAAGTCTGGATTAAATCGGGAACACTCAAAAAGAGTCATTCCCCCAGCCCATAACAAAATCAACCCAGCATGGGCTATATGGGCACCTAAAAGCCGTCCTGACAAGTCGATAAACCGAGCATTACCACCTAATAAAGGCGCTCCAGTTTGCTGCTCGTTTACAGACCAACCCAGTACGGGGAATACAGGTTTCCAGAAAACATTCATAAGAAATTCTCGGTAGGAAGGGAAACTCACGCTTTTTAAAGCTGAGAGGAAAAACGCCGCGTGTGGTTTTAACCACAGTGGCGTTTTTCCGATGGGTGGTTAGCCCGCAGTTAAGTAATGTTAGCTTTGACACAGTTAAAGGTCGGTACTTTCCAAAAGACACTGGCTTAACCCAATAAACCTGTTTAATCTTTTGGTTCTAGAGCAGGGGACTAGCTACGCATCCCGAGGTAGGTTCTTTAACGCTTGCCTTTAACGAAAGTCTGGTCAACTACGATTTAAAGTCTTAGGCTAGAAGCCCAGTGTCTTTAGACCTGGGTTGTTGACAATTTACCAATAAGCATCGAAACGATAAAGGTTTGTTTGCATTCCGCTATCAACATTGCAAACAATAATCAAAAAGCTATGACAATAACTTTTATAGCAACATCAAATTCTTCTCCCCAATCAGATTAGCCAGCATAAATGATGGTTAATATTCTCATAAAATCATGTTATTGATGAGAATTATTACTACTAACTAAGCTTAATTATGCAGCTTAACGCAGAAATGCCAAACCTAAATCAAAATTTTGTTACATAACTTAGTAATTTGATTGTAGTCAGAGAAAAATGACCGTCAAACATACTGCAATAAAAAACACGACTAAGAGGTTATTTATAAAGTAAACGTTAAGACCGAAGAAACCGGGTTTCTACTATAGTGAGAACAAATAAGAAGGTAACTTGCTCGAACAGAAACCCGGTTTCTATAAACTCATGTCATTTTAATATTTACTTTATAAATAGTTTCTAAAGCTGCGTATCACAAAATTCGGGTGGTATCCTATCCTCTGCTCCTTCTGTTCTCTGATTTTCTTGAGTACCGCAAACCAATTCTCACTTTTTTATACAGAAATTTTCTTATTAAGAGCGCATAATGAAGAGATTATTGGATGCAGGTATCCGTAATATTTATTACTGTTATATCTTATACTTCTAAGAATGGGGAAGCGAGACTTGACATGGATGATTTGAGAAAACGTATTGCAGCATTACCTCCAGAAAAGAGAGCGCTATTTGAGCGTCAACTCCGAGAAAAGGGATTGCTACTTGATAGAGCAACTATCTGCAAACGGGAAAATCTCGATGAATTACCCTTGTCTTTCGCTCAACAAAGGTTATGGTTTCTACATCAATTAGAGCCAGACACTACTGCTTATAATATTGCGATCGCGTGGCGTTTTACTGGTAATTTAGATATCGCGGTACTCGAAAGTTGTTTTAATACAATTGTTCAACGTCATGAGATTTTACGAACTAGTTTTGTTGCAGTAGATGGACAACCCAAACAAGTGATTGTTCCCGAATTATCACTACCGCTACCTATTATTGACTTACGTTATCTTGCAGAAGTAAATCGTCAAACAGAAGTAAACAGATTAACTAAACAAGAAGCTCAGTGTCCCTTCAATTTAGCTGAAGCTCCTTTATTGCGAATTAAATTACTTCAAATTAGTGATAACGAGAATATATTACTTTTAACATTACATCATATAATTGCCGATGGTTGGTCTCGGGGTGTTATTCTGCGAGAATTAACGACATTATATAAAACTTATTTAGGAAAACAACCTTCTTCATTACCAGATTTACCAATTCAATATGTAGACTTTGCAGTTTATCAACAGCAATGGTTACAAGGTGAAGAACTTACAGCACAAATAAATTATTGGAAACAGCAATTAAAAAATTTATCTGTTTTAGAATTACCTACCGATAATCCCCGCAAACCAGTACAAACTTTCTGTAGCGCTACTGAATCTGTTTTAATTTCCAAAGAAATATTGGACAGTTTAAAAAACTTGAGTAGAAAGCAAAGCATGACGTTATTTATGTCAGCTTTAGCAGCTTTTAAAGTGTTACTGCATCGTTACACTTCTCAAGATGATATCGCGATTGGTTCGCCAATTGCTAATCGTAATTGGCAAGAAGTAGAATCATTAATTGGTTTTTTTGTCAATACTTTAGTATTGAGAACTGATGTTTCTGGTAATCCAAGTTTTTTAGAATTATTGCAACGAGTAAAAGATGTTGCAGCGGCAGCTTTTAAACATCAAGATTTACCTTTTGCTAAGTTAGTAGAAGAAATTAAACCAGAGCGTAGCTTGAGTCATAATCCTTTATTTGGGGTAATGTTTCAGGTACAAAATGAAGCTTATCAGTTACAAAATGCAGTCAATCCAGACTTAGAAATACCGGGTTTAAATTTAGAGCAAATATGGAGTGATTCCGGTTCTACTAAATTTGACATGACTTGGCATTTGATAGAAAGAAATGAGGGTTTATTGGCTGTAGTTGAATATAGTACAGACTTATTTAATCGAGATACAATAGCTCGGATGTTGGGACACTATCAGGTTTTATTAAAGGGTATTATTGATAATCCCAAACAGCGATTATCGGAATTAGAAATTTTAACAGAAACAGAACGTCAGCAGCTTTTGGTGGAATGGAACAATACATATACTAAATATCCGCTACAACAAGGAATTCATCAATTATTTGAAAAGCAAGTTGAAAAAACACCGGATAATATTGCAGTTGAATTTAAATCGGAAAAACTTACTTACCAAGAATTAAATAATAGAGCAAATCAACTCGCATATTATTTAATCAATCAAGGTGTTAAACCAGATATGTTGGTGGGAATTTGTGTAGAGAGAAATCCATTAATGTTAGTTGGATTATTGGGTATTCTCAAAGCGGGTGGAGCTTACGTTCCTATTGATGCAAAATTACCAAGCAGTCGCATTGCTTTTATGCTTGAGGATTCTCAAGTTTCTATTTTAATCACTCAAGAAAAAATATTATCTCAATTACCTACACATTCAGCACAAACAATTTGTTTGGATAGCGAATGGGAAAATATTTCAAATATATTTCAATTACCTATAAATAATCCTCTAAATCAAACTGTTGCAGAAAATTTAGCTTACGTAATTTATACTTCTGGTTCAACAGGTAATCCCAAAGGAACATTATTAACCCATCGAGGTTTAACAAATTATTTAATTTGGGCAACACAAGCTTATAATGTAGCTCAAGGAAATGGTTCACCAGTACAATCTTCTATTAGTTTCGATGCAACAATTACTAGTATTTATACTCCTTTAATTGTAGGAAAAACAGTTTCTCTAATACCGGAAGAACAAGAAATTGAAGCTTTAAGTTCTTTATTGAATTCTAAATTAAATACTAAATCAAATTCTGATAGTGATTTTAGTTTAGTGAAATTAACACCCGCTCATTTAGGGGTATTAAGTCAATTAAATAATGTAGAGACGTTATACATAACGTCTCCCGAAAATGTAACCTCTCCCGAACATATAACGTCTCCTAAAAACCCAACCAGAGCATTTATTATTGGTGGAGAAGCTCTGTTAGAAAATGACCTTGAATTTTGGCGGAATAATTATCCCAATACTAGATTAATTAATGAATACGGTCCCACTGAAACTGTTGTCGGTTGCTGTATTTATGATGCTTCCAATAAATCTACAACTAAAAATGCAGTTCCCATTGGTAGGGCGATCGCCAATGTACAGCTTTACGTATTAGATAAATATTTGCAACCTGTTCCCATTGGAATTCCTGGGGAATTGTACATAGGTGGAGTTGGTGTAGCACGGGGTTATTTAAATAAACCAGAATTAACAGCAGAAAAATTTATTCCTAACCCGTTTATTGAAGGAAAAACCTCACCCCCTTCCCCTCTCCTTAGTAAGGAGAGGGGTGATGTAAGGTCTTCCCCTCTCCTTAACAAGGAGAGGGGTGTCCGAGAGAACGGGGTGAGGTTATACAAAACAGGTGATTTAGTCCGTTATTTAGCAGATGGAAATTTAGAATATTTAGGACGTTTAGATAATCAGGTCAAAATTCGGGGTTTTCGGATTGAATTAGAAGAAATTGAAGCTGTTTTAAATCAATATCCAGATATTCAATTCAATTGTGTGATTCCTCATACTGATGATTCTGGAAATCAGCGATTGGTTGCTTATATTGTTTCTTCTCATCCCATAGTTAACAACCAAATTCGTCAATTTTTACAGGAAAGACTTCCCGATTATATGGTTCCATCGTTTTTTGTGGAATTGGAAAGTTTACCTTTGACCAATAATGGTAAAGTTGACCGTAAAGCTTTACCAATACCAGATTTTTCTCAACGAGAGAATATAGATAATACTCCAGCAACTACTGAAAACGAAATTATCTTAACTCAAATCTGGTGTGAGGTTTTAGGGGTAAATGTTGGAATTCACGATAACTTTTTTGAGAGGGGGGGAGATTCGATTCTCAGTATCCAGATTATTGCCAGAGCAAATCAAGCTGGGTTGAGTCTTACTCCAAGACAGTTATTTCAATATCAAACTATTGCTGAACTTGCTACCGTAGCAGGAACAAAACCTCAAATTCAAGCTGAACAAGGTATTCTTACCGGTGAAGTGCCGCTAACACCTATTCAAAATTGGTTTTTTGAACAAGTATCGGAAGTAAATCATTACAATCAGTCAGTTTTATTGGAAGTTGTACCAAACTTGAAACCTGAGTTATTAGAACAGGTTTGGCAAAAGTTACTCATACATCACGATGGTTTACGTTTACGCTATGTGGAAAATGATTCTCAATGGCAACAGTTTTACGAAAACCCTAGCGATAGACTTCCCTTCAGTACTATCGATTTATCGCAGTTAACAGAAAACGAGCAAACCAAAGCAATTTCAAAAATTAGTTCTCAATTACAAACTAGTTTGAATTTATCAGAATCATTATTACAATGCGTATTATTTCAGCTTGGTGAATCAAACAATCATCGTCTTTTAATAATCATCCATCATCTTGTAATTGATAGCGTATCTTGGCGTATATTGTTAACAGATTTAGCAACAGCCTATAAACAAATTGAAACTAGTCAAAATATAGAATTATCACCGAAGACAACCTCATTTAAAAGTTGGGCAAATAAATTAATTAATTATTCGCGATCGCAAACTGTTTTAGATGAATTAAACTACTGGTTATCAAATATAAATTCAAACAATTATCAAATTGTTTCCTTACCCATAGATTATTCATCAGACCTAATCCAAAATACAGTTGCTTCTACTGCTGAAGTAAATACAATCTTAGATGTAGAACAAACAAAAGCTTTATTAGAAGAAGTTCCCAAAGCTTACAAAACCCAAATAAACGATATTTTACTCACAGCACTATTACAAACTTTTAATCAGTGGACAACCACACCAACCTTACTTGTAGATTTAGAAGGACATGGAAGAGAAGATTTATTTTCAGATGTAGATTTATCTCGTACAATTGGTTGGTTTACAACTATATTTCCAGTGCTTTTAAAATTAGACGATAATCGTAACTTAGAAGCAATTATTAAATCAGTCAAAGAACAACTACGACAAATACCCAATCGCGGATTCTGTTATGGTTTACTACGCTATCTCACCAAAAACAAAGAGATAACAACCCGATTAGAAAATCAGCCCCAAGCCCAGATAAAATTTAACTACTTAGGACAACTGGACTTTACACCCACAGATTCTTTAATTTTAGGACTAGCAAAAGAATCCACAGGAAACAATAACAGTCCTCAAGGAAACCGTCAGTATTTAATAGAAATTAACTCATGGATATCCGAAAATAAACTGCAAATAACCTGGAACTATAGCCGCAATATTCATAATCAAACAACAATCGAAAATCTTGCAAAAACATATATTAGCAACCTACAAAACTTAATTGACCACTGTAAATCGACCGAATCAAAAGGTTATACACCCTCAGATTTCAAAGCAGCTAATCTTAATCAACAACAACTCGATAATTTCATGTCTAAAATTAGAAAAAAGAAATAATTATTCTTAATCAATTACCAATCAGTGAAATCAGCGCAATCCATTTAATCCGTGTTCATTCTTATTAATATAAATCATGGATAACATAACAGACTTATACGAACTTTCCCCAATGCAACAGGGAATGCTATTTCATTCCCTATACTCCCCCGAATCCGGGGTTTATTTTGAACAACGCAGTTGTAAACTAAAAGGTAATCTCAATATATCAGCTTTCAAAATTGCATGGCAAAAAGTCATAGAACGTCATACAATTTTACGCACAGCTTTTTATTGGGAAGAAGCAGAAAAACCCCTCCAAGTTGTTTACAATCAAGTTGATTTACCCTGGATTGAAGAAAATTGGCAAGCTTTAACTATAAATCAACAAAATGATAAATTATCAGAATTTTTACAAGCAGATAGACAGCAAGGGTTTGATTTAAATCAACCTCCTTTGATGCGTTGTGCTTTATTACAAATACAAGCCGACGAATATTACTTTGTTTGGAGTCACCATCATTTATTAATGGATGGTTGGTGTAACGGAATATTATTAAAAGAAGTTTTCAGCTTTTATCAAGCAGCAATCAGTGGTAAATCTTTCTTTTTACCGAATCCTCCTCCTTATCGAGATTATATCGAATGGATACAGCAACAAGATATTGCAGCAGCAGAAACATTTTGGCGAGATAAACTCAAAGATTTTACAGCACCAACTCCGTTAATAAAAAAGGCAAGAGGCAATAGGCAAGAGGCAATAGGGAAAACGGTTAGTATTAACGGCGAACAACAAATAAAATTATCTGTTGATTTAACTACTCAACTTCAGAATTTAGCACAACAAAATCGCTTAACTTTAAATACTATTACTCAAGGGATTTGGGCAATTCTTCTCAGTCGCTATAGCGGTGAAAATGAAATCGTATTTGGAGCCACAGTATCAGGTCGTCCGGCTAATTTACCTGGTGTAGAATCAATTATAGGTTTATTTATCAATACCTTACCTGTACGAGTAAAATTATCTGCTGACGACGAATTATTACCTTGGTTACAGCAATTACAAACTCAGCAAATTGAACAAGAGTCTTTTTCTTATAGTTCGCTGATTGATATTCAACAGTGGAGTGATGTAACTCCTGGAATGGGATTATTTGAAAGTTTAGTTATTTTTGAAAACTATCCGGTTTCCATCGATACTGTTTTACAAGGTTGGAGTAATGATTTACAAATTAGTGAAGCAAAGGGTTTTGAACGTACTAATTATCCTCTTTCATTAACAGTGATTCCTGGTGCAGAACTGTCATTACGGATTAACTATGATAGCAACCGTTTTGAATCGGCAACTATCAGCAGGATGTTAGGTCATCTAGAAACTTTATTGCAAGGTATTGTCACAAATCCACAACAAAAAGTTTGTGAATTACCTTTGTTAACCGCAGCAGAAAAACAGCAATTATTGGTTGAATGGAACGATACGAATTGCGATTTTTCAAAGCTTTGTATTCATCAATTATTTGAAGCACAAGCGGAGCAAACACCAGATAAAATAGCAATTGTTTTTGAATCGCAACAGTTTACATATAAAGAGTTAAACGAAAAAGCAAATCAACTTGCTCATTATTTAAAATCGGTTGGTGTAGAAGCAGAAACAAGAGTGGGGATTTGTTTAGAACGTTCTGAAAAAATGCTCGTGGGGTTATTAGGTAGTTTGAAAGCGGGTGGAACTTATGTTCCTTTAGATCCAGCTTTTCCAGAAGAACGTTTGAGGTTTATGATTGAAGATTCCGGAGTGGATTTTTTAGTCATGGATTCAAAAACCTCACCCCTAGCCCCTCTCCTTATTAAGGAGAAGGGTAAGGAATCCATAACCCCTCTCCTTAACAAGGAGAGGGGGGATAAAGCACAGCTTTATCGGGGTGAGGTTATCAATCTTGATACTGACTGGGAATTAATTACACAACAACCCATTCATAACCCCCAACTCATCGGGGGGCTGGGAGGATTAGCCTATATTATCTACACTTCTGGTTCCACAGGTAAACCCAAAGGTGTGCAAATTTTGCACGGAGCCTTGGTGAACTGTCTTGAATCAATGCAGCAAAAACCGGGAATCACATCAAATGATATTTTACTATCAGTGACAACACTATCTTTTGATATTGCTGCATTAGAATTATATTTACCTTTAATTACAGGTGCGCGTTTAATTATTGTTAGTAGAGAAATAGCAATTGATGGAATTAAATTAGCCCAAAGTATCGAACAAAATCAAGCAACAATAATGCAAGCGACTCCTGCTACTTGGAAGTTATTGTTAACAGCAGAATGGAATATAAATCAACAGTTAAAAGTTTTTTGTGGTGGAGAAGCTTTAGATATAAATGTTGCTGAAGAATTAATTAAACGTAGTAAAGAAGTATGGAATTTATATGGTCCTACGGAAGCTACGATTTGGTCATCTGTAGCGCAATGTAGAGACGCTATATATAACGTCTCATTGAGCGTTTCGCACAATGTTTCTACAACAGTTCCAATTGGGAAACCAATTAATAATACTCAATTTTATGTTCTTGATGATTATTTAAAACCAGTTCCAATTGGTGTTCCGGGACAGTTATATATTGGTGGTACTGGTTTAGCAAAGGGTTATTTAAATAAACCAGAATTAACAGCAGAAAGATTCATTGATAATCCATTTTTTTCTCCCCCTGCTCCCCTTGCTTCCCCTGCTCCCCTTGCTTCCCCTGCTCCCCCTGCTCCCCCTGCTCCCTCCGCTCCCTCCACTCCCTCCGCTCCCTCCGCTCTTTATAAAACTGGAGATTTAGTACGCTATCTACCCGATGGTAATTTAGAATATTTAGGTAGAATTGATTATCAAGTTAAGTTACGCGGTTTTCGGATTGAATTAGGGGAAATTGAAGCGGTTTTGATACAGCATCCTGATATTAAACAAGCTGTAGTGACGTTATATAAAAATCAAAATCAAAATAATAATAATGACGAAAAATTAATTGCTTATATAATCTCATCATCTGAGGTATCGCAAACTGAATTAAGGCAATTTTTACAAAGTCAGTTAGCTACTTATATGATTCCTTCTAGCTACATAATGTTAGAAGAATTTCCCCTTACTCCCAATCGTAAAATTGACCGGAAAGCTTTACCAATTCCAGATGAAATAAATCAAACATTAATCCAAACATCAACATATATTCCACCACGTACTGTAACTGAGGAAATAGTTGCTGGTATTTGGGCTGAGGTTTTAAATTTACAACAGGTTAGCATTGACGATAATTTCTTTGAATTGGGAGGACATTCTCTACTGGCAACCCGCGTCAATTCCCAAGTCAGACAGGCTTTTGCTGTAGAATTACCATTGCGATCGCACTTTGAAAATCCTACTATCTCCGAACTTGCGTTTTCTATTGAAACAGCTAGCCGAAAATCAGTAGCACCACCAATAAAACCCCTCTCTCGCGAACAAAATTTACCTTTATCCTTTGCTCAACAGCGACTGTGGTTTTTATGTCAGTTAGAACCGGATAGTCCCTATTACAATATTCCCGCAGCAGTCAGGTTAACTGGTTCGCTTAATATTGATGCTCTACAACAAAGTTTAAATGATATATTATTGCGTCACGAAACTCTACGCACGGCTTTTGTAACTCTTGACGGACAAGCTATACAGCAAATTAACTCTGTTGATTCTTTCCCTTTATCAATTATTGATTTAAATAATATTCCTGAATCAGCACGGGAAAGTCTAGTTGAGGAATTAGCACGACTTGAAGCAATCCAACCTTTCAAACTTGATGTTAGTCCTTTATTAAGAGTCAAATTACTACGTTTGAACGATAAAGATAATGTACTTTTATTTACCTTTCATCATATTATTGCCGACGGTTGGTCAATTGGGGTTTTGATACGAGAATTAGGAGCTTTGTACGAAGAAAAAACCTCACCCCCGTCCCCTCTCCTTAGCAAGGAGAGGGGTGTCCGTCAGGACGGGGTGAGGTTAAATGAATTACCAATTCAATATGCAGATTTCGCTGTTTGGCAAAGAGAATGGTTACAAGGAGAAGTATTAGAAAATCAACTTAATTACTGGCAAAAACAGTTAAAAAACGCTCCCAATTTATTAGAATTACCTACAGATTATCCTCGCCCTGCTGTTAGAAGTTTAAGAGGAGATAGCTATACTTTTCAAATTTCTCCAGAATTAACCGCAGCATTAAAAAAATTAAGTCAGCAGTCTGGTTGTACTTTATTTATGACGCTATTAGCAGCTTTCCAAATTTTACTTTATCGCTACACGGGAAGTGAGGATATAGTTGTTGGAACCAGCATTGCTAATCGTAATTATCCAGAAATTGAAGGGTTAATTGGCTTTTTTGTTAATACTTTAGCGCTACGGACGGATTTATCAGAAAATCCTACTTTTGAGGAATTGTTAAATCGGGTACGAGAAGTTTCTTTAGGTGCTTACGCTCATCAAGATTTACCTTTTGAACAACTTATAGATAATTCAAAAATCCAACGTTCTTTAAGCTATACTCCATTATTTCAAGTAATGTTTGTGTTACAAAATGCACCAATGGAAGCTTTAGACATTGAAGGTTTGCGTTGGGAACCATTTGAAAGTAATAGTAACACTGCTAAATTTGATTTAACTTTGTCAATGCATGAAACCTCATCAGGTTTGACTGGGGTATTAGAATATAGTTTGGATTTATTTAAGTCAGAAACTATTGAAAGAATTGCAGGACATTATCCGACTTTATTAACAGCAATTATTGATGAGCCAGAGCAACAAATATCTGAATTACCTATATTAACTGCATTAGAAACGCAATTACTTGTAGATTGGAATCAAACCGCAATAGAATATCCCCGAGATAAATCTGTACATCAGCTATTTGAAGAACAAGTTCAACAAACCCCTGATAATATAGCTCTTGTTTGGGAAAATCAGGAATTAAACCAAAAATTTAGCTATGATGAATTAAATATCAAAGTTAATCAATTAGCTCATCATCTCCACAGCTTGGGAGTTAAACCGGAAACACGAGTTGGTATTTATTTAGAACCTTCTCCCGAAGCAATTATTAGCATATTAGCAATTATAAAAGCTGGGGGAATTTATGTACCTTTAGATCCAGCATATCCCCAAGAGCGATTGAGTTTTATGTTAGAAGATGCTGGGGTCGAATTTTTGATTACAGATTCTAAAACCTCACCCCCAACCCCTCTCCTTGGTAAAGAGAGGGGAGATGAAACCTCACCCCCAACCCCTCTCCTTGGTAAAGAGAGGGGAGATGAAACCTCACCCCCAACCCCTCTCCTTGACAAGGAGAGGGGTGATGAAGCGCAGCTTTATCGGGGTGAGGTTATTAATCTTGATACTGACTGGGAAATAATTGATAAAAATAGTTGTGAAAATCCGATTAATTCCATAACACCAGAAAATTTAGCCTACATCATGTACACTTCTGGTTCAACGGGAATACCGAAAGGAGTTTGTACAACACATCGAGGAATCGTCCGCTTAGTTAAATCAAGTAATTACGTTAATTTAAGTGCAGAAGAAATTATATTACAAGCAGCACCAATTTCCTTTGATGCTTCTACCTTTGAAATTTGGGGTGCTTTACTTAATGGAGGAAAATTAGTACTTCTACCAACTCAAAAACCTTCATTAAAAGAGTTAGGAGAAACATTAGAAAAATATCATATTTCAACTCTGTGGTTAACTGCTGGTTTATTTCATCTAATGGTAGACGAACAAATCCATAGTTTAAAAAGTGTTCGACAATTATTAGCTGGTGGAGATGTCATATCACCAATTCACGCTCAAAAACTACAGCAAATCTATCCCAACTGTCAGTTAATTAACGGTTATGGTCCCACAGAAAGTACAACATTTGCTTGTTGTTATCGAGTTCCCTTAAAACATCCAGTAGATAAATCGATACCCATAGGTTATCCAATTTCTAACACCCAAGTTTATATTTTAGATAATAATTTACAACCCGTTCCTATAGGTGTTCCTGGTGAATTATATATTTGTGGTGATAGTTTAGCTCGTGGTTATTTAAATCTACCAGAATTAACTGCAGAAAAATTTATTCCCAATCCGTTTTTTGAAGGAAAAACCTCACCCCCATCCCCTCTCCTTGGTAAGGAGAGGGGTGATGTAAGGTCTTCCCCTCTCCTTGACAAGGAGAGGGGTGTCCGAGAGGACGGGGTGAGGTTATACAAAACAGGTGATAAGGTACGTTATTTACCAGACGGGAATTTAGAATATTTAGGACGTTTAGATAGTCAGGTCAAAATTCGAGGTTTCCGGATTGAATTAGAGGAAATTGAAGCTATTTTAAATCAACATCCACAAATTCAATTCAATTGTGTGATTCCTCATACTGATGATTCTGGAAATCAGAGATTGGTTGCTTATGTTGTTTCTTCTCATCCCATAGTAAACAATCAAATTCGCCAATTTTTACAGGAAAGACTTCCAGATTATATGGTTCCATCGTTTTTTGTGGAATTGGAAAGTGTACCTTTAACGAGTAATGGAAAAGTTGACCGTAAAGCTTTACCGATACCAGATTTATCTCAACGAAAGAATATAGATAATACTCCACCAACTACCGAAAAGGAAATAATCTTAACTCAAATCTGGTCTGAGGTTTTGGGAGTAAATGTTGGAATTCACGATAACTTTTTTGAGATGGGGGGAGATTCGATTCTCAGTATCCAGATTATCGCTAGAGCTAATCAAACTGGGTTGAGTCTAACTCCAAAAGATTTGTTTCAATATCAAACCATTTCCGAACTTGCTACTGTTGCGGGTATAAAACCTCAAATTCAAGCAGAACAAGGTGTTATTACTGGTGAAGTAGGGTTAACACCGATTCAACACTGGTTTTTTGAACAAATATCGCAAGTTAATCATTACAATCAGTCGGTTTTATTAGAAGTTGTACCGAATTTGAAACCTGAATTCTTAGAACAGGTTTGGCAAAAGTTACTCATAAATCACGATAGTTTACGTTTACAGTATGTAAAAAATGATTCTCAGTGGCAACAGTTTTATCAAAACCCTAGCGATAGAGTTTCTTTCACAACTATCGATTTATCGGAATTAACAGAAAACGAGCAAAATCTTAAAGTTACACAAATTAGTTCTCAATTACAAACTAATTTGAATTTATCAGAATCATTATTAGAATGCGTATTATTTCAGCTTGGTGAGTCGAATAATCATCG
>JBCBPQ010000125.1:0-20335 GCA_039820645.1 Cyanobacteria bacterium J06633_8
ACGGCACGAGTAAATTTGATTGTAAGTTATAAGCTATGAAATGCCGTAACGCACCATTCTTTGATAGTTGATAGTTGATAGTTGATAGTTGATAGTAGCAACATAATCAGTGAAATCAGTGAAATCCATTTAATCCGCCATCAAAGAATGGTGCGTTACGGCATTTCATAGCTTATAACTTACAATCAAATTTACTCGTGCCGTAACACACCCTACAATCTAGCTCCGCCTTATCTTTAGCAACCCGAATTCTTCCAGTTTCAGCCATTTTCAGTTATCAGTGAACAGTTAACAGTTATCAATTATCAGTTTTGAGTTGGTGCTTATTAGTTGATAGTAGCAATATAATCAGTGAAATCAGTGAAATCAATTTAATCCGCGATCAACTTCAACAATTTCACTATATTCAAACTCATTCGGGCTTTGCTTAACCAAAGGATATCTTTCCCCGTTTAATTCAATAAAATCTTGTTCGCAATCGGGTTTTGAAGAATAATAAGTCAATACATATTCCCTACCAACTCTATATGACATTTCGTCTTCAACTTCACCCCTCCATTGAGTTTTAGTTACCAAAACAATTAATTGATTGGCTAATTCGGGAATAATTTTCGCTATATGCTTTCGGTAAATTTCATCCAAACTACCGAAGGGTGAATCCATAACAATCGGGAAGGTACTACTATCGGCTACCATCAGCATTTTTTTCTGACTCCAATCTCTGACTCTATCAATAATGCTGCTGATAAACGATAAGCTAAGAATTTGATTTTCTCCAGTAGATGCTGCAACTGGCATTGCTAAACCAGAAGTATTTTCTATCAGCGTTAATTCGTATTTTTCGCTGATTGTGGGAATGTAAGGTGTAAAGGATATTTCGCTAAATATTTCTTGAACTCTTTTTTCTAATTGCAAGCGGAATTGCTTTTCTTGCAATACTTTGACTTGGGTTAATCTATCGATAGCGTCTTGCGTGGCACTGATGCGACGCTGGGCTAATATTTGTTTTTCTTCATTTAACTTTTGCCGGGATATTTGTTTATTCAAACTTTCCAATTCCGACTTTAAGTTAACTATTTTTTGCTGATTGGCACCTTGTTCTAAAGTCAACTCGGTAATTTTTTCTTCGATTTTATCTAAACGCTTTTGTAAACTTCTAATTTCTTCGCTTGGATCTTTTCTTAATCTTTCTTCAATATTATCTAATTCTGCTTCTATTTCAGCTATAACTTGTCTTAATTGAGCAATTCTGGATTGTTCTTTATCAATTGTTTCCCAAAATAACCCTGTTTGCTTGTCCATTTCATCAACTTGAGCGCTCATTCTAATTGCTGTTTCTTCAACTTCGGAGGAACCAGCTTTCTCTAACCAAGTCTCAACATTTAAACGAGCATGATTTTTCTCAAAGAAACTGGTACCACAAATACAGGTACTCGAATCTAATAATCCTTGAATAAATTCTCGGGAAATCCCGGCAGTTAACTTTCCTTTTTGTTTCAGATTATCAACTAATTGTCGAAATTCTATTGCTGTCTCTGATAGTAATACAGTATAACCACCCGTAGAAATTGATTTTTTTACAGTTTCTCTAGTGTGTCGTAAATTATCTTGATGGGAAGCCTTCTGTTTTTCTAACTCCTGCCTTCTTTCCTGCAATTCTTTAGCTGCATTCAATTGCCGCAGACGCTTACTCGTTTCTTTTTTAAAAGTATTTTGATATTCTAATTCTTTAACAATTTCTCGCTGCCGCTTGTTAATTGATTCAATTTCAAGCTCAATTTTACCTTGCTGCTTCAATAATTTTTTAATTTCAGAATCACCAACTATTCTCAACTCGTTTTCTAAACTCTTTTTGGCTTCTTGTAAATGTCGAATTGAACGATTGATTACCTCTACACCTAAAAATATTTTAGTAGCTTCCGCGATTTCTGCTTTCTTATCCGAACGAACTATTTCTTCAATCCTTTCACCATCAAAAAAGAAATATTGATGTAAACTAGCAGGTAAAATTTGACCAATAATATCTTCTGGCATCTGCGGCGGCAGGTACCATCTGCCATCATCTCCCGCTACCTGCATATATAATTCTGTTTTACCGACATCAATTCCATTATCGTGTTTGTAAACTCGACATTGACGTTTTACACGGTAACGTTTTGCGTCGTGTTCCCATGCCAACTCTACCCAACATTCTACACTCTGACCAATTTTTGCTTCGGCGATCGCTCTTTTATTTACAAGTTGATCGATTGAGGCAAAAGCGGCACTAAATTTTTCATATAGCAGCCAGGTAAATGCATTTAACAAACTAGTTTTACCGGCACCATTATTACCGTAAATAATAGTAGTATTGTTTGAGTGCGAAGCTGCAATCTGGATTTCGCAAGTTTTACCGTAAAAAGAGCGAAAATTACAAAGCTTGATAGAAGTCAGCTTCATTTTACAGCTTCCTTAACGATTGCTAAAATATCTTCGTTAATATGACCAAAACTTTTCTTATCAAGTCTGCTTTTTTCTAAATGCCATACTCTTTCTATAATTTGCCTTACTTCTGGAGAAGCATTACTTATTGGTTCTTGTACTTCATCTATACTATAATCCTGTTGTTTTTTCATTACTGTTTTCAACATAGCAATTTAAGCTATATTTTACCCGCAGCCCCTATTATCTGTTATCCGTAAACTCACTGTAACGATATTTGCTTTAATTCTCGTTTTAAGGCTTATTTTTAATAGCCAACTGTTTTATAAATGTATTATTTCAAACAGTAATTCATCTTTGTTAAACTATTTTTGTACATAAAAAAATGTAAATTAATTTAAATTATTGATTTTTTATTATTTGTTGAGAAAAAATATTTCTCATTAAAGCACTTTTCTGATAATATTGTAATATTGAAGTATTTTTATAATGGGAATCTTTGCTTCATTAAAAATTTGGATAATATTCCCATTATAAAACTTTTATTCCTAGATTTTATTTTACCATAATACGGTAATTTGTATTTCATTTATTTAATTTAAATTAAATTAATTTTTTTTATTTAACGCAAAGGAGCGCAAAGGAAAACGCAGAGGTTCGCAAAGTTTTTTTTGAGAAAAATTAAACATCCATCAATCCATAGCGCTTTTGTAAATCTAGTAATTTCATCCTTGCTTCACCAGCATTATCAGCTAAATCGGCAAACTCAACAAACCGACGCAACTCTTTTCTCAACAAATTACGTTCAACTTCTAAAGTCTTTCTATCTAAATTCGGAGGTAATACAATCATGTCAAAAATTGTAGCGCGCTCCTTACCTGGATGAGGACGTAAAACCCTTCCCCTGCGCTGGATAAATTGACGGGGATTGCTTGAACTTGCTAAGATAACTGCTGTTTTAATCGCAGGAATATCAACTCCTTCATCCAAACATCGAATTGCCACTAAACCCTGCAATTCTCCGCTTTCAAATTGATTTCTTAAATCTTCTCTTTCTGACAAAGAAGTTTCTGCGGTATAGGTACTAACTCTATAGCCTAAATCCACTCCCAAAATACGAGTTACTTCCTTTAATTGACGTAAATTAGCACGTGGGTGGGCTTCCTGGGAACCATCGCTGCAATAAAATAATGTGTGAGTAGTTTCGCGACGACTTAACATTAATTCCCGCAAAGCATTCAATTTATTTTCGGCAGCACTTACCAATCTCGCACGCTGAATTAATAAAGACTTGATATCCTCATTGTTTTCAAAATCAATAAAATCGCCATTCTCTCGCTGCTTATACTGTAAAACCCGCCCAATTTTATGCGTCAATTTAGAATAAGCAAGACTTTCTGCTTCCGTCAATTCTATCAGCACCGGATAATAAAGATAGCGTACTAAAGCACCTTGACTAATCGCATCTCTCAAAGTGAATTCTGGTTGCAAAACTGCACCAAAATAATTAAATACAGATTGAGTTCCTACTTCATCAAAATATCTTTCCGGTGTCGCAGATAATCCTAATCTTAATCCAATATTATGAGGTAAACTTTCTTCTAACTTTGGCGAGCCTAAATTATGGGCTTCGTCACCAATAATCAAAGTCTTCTGAGGAAAATATTTTAATTGAGATTGGAAACCATCGCTTATCAAAGTTGAATTAGTAGTAATAACCGTGATAAACGATTGAAAACCAGAACGTATATTATAAAGTTGTGTAGAAAGTTGTGTTTGCCAATTACGGACATTTTCAAAAGCTAAAATCGGCTCTAACCCAAACTTTTCACATTCCCGCGCCCACTGTGTCACAAGATGACGGTAAGGACACACCACTAGCAATACTTGTAAATTAATTTGACTGTATAATTCCCAAGTAATTGCCAGTGCCGTAATAGTCTTACCGCTACCAGTCGCCATTTTCAAAGTACCCCTACCATTATTCGCAAACCAATTATTAACAGCTTGCTTTTGGTAGCTTCGCAATTGCAAAGATGGTGGAATTTTCGGGCATCCTGGTAATAGCTGTTTTGCTTGATAAGTACCTTTCTTTTCCCCTGCCCGATAAGGAATTTTTAGACGAAAATTAGTTAAAATATTTGGTGCTTTTAACTGAGATTTCTTTTGTGTAAGATACATAAAATGGCAGCAACCCCGGTGATGATTCGTAATTCTTAATTCGTGATTTATAGAGATTGGCAAGAGGGGGTAGAGGGGGTAGAGGGGGTAGAATAAAAATTCATAGCTCGCTACTCTCGAACTAGTACTCGTAACTCCTCAATACTCCCATACCCAATGCCCCATGCCCAATCCCCTATTCCCAATTGTCTTTCTCAGTTATAATTACGCCAAACAGCAATCAACGAACCTTGCACCTGTACTTGCCCTGCATCAACTTCAATTGGCTGATATTTAGAGTTTGCGGGTTCTAGGGTAATTCTTTCGGAACTAGTACGATAAAAGCGCTTTAATGTGGTACCGTGTCCGTCTACCATTGCAGCAACAATAGTACCGTCTTTAAGCATATCTGGTTCCTGTACCGGGCGCAAAAATACCATATCTCCATCGACTATGGAATCCTCAATCATGCTGTCACCAGTTACCCGCAAAGCATAAGTTTGAAATGGTAACTTTATCTCTTTAAAATCTAAATGCTCCACAGCATCGGTAAAGGGTTCAATTAAACCACCAGCAGCTATAGTTCCCAAAATAGGAACTCCGGGATCTTCCGGATGCAAAACTCTAATAGTCCTCGCTTTACCTTCACTCCATTCAATATATCCTTTGTTGCGTAAATGCTCCAAACGACTTTGAATAGGCGCTGGTGACTTCAAATTCATCGCTTGCATCATCTGACGAATTGAAGGCGAATGCTGACGCATTCGGATATATTCCGTCAGCCATTCGTAAAGTTCTCTTTGTGCTTCTGTCAGTTTTTCCATAAATTTATAGAGAAGTAAAATACAAATGTCTCTAGAACATTAGTACTACAAAAAACATCCTAACTGCAAAGTTTTTTGGCTTTTATATTGCAATTTTTTAAATAAATTTTGAAACGGGGGTTAAAACCGGGAAGATTTTGGATTGTAACTAAGGGAAAATCCAAAATCGGTGTTGAGTCTTTCTTTAAAGTTGTTCGGCTTCTAAAATACTGGCAAGTAGAGCCTTTTGTGCGTGGAGTCGATTTTCTGCTTGGTTCCAAACTCGCGAATTTTCGCCTTCAATAACATCATTTGTTATTTCTTCATCGCGATGGGCTGGCAAACAGTGCAGAACAATCGCATTTTGTTGAGCAAAACTCAACAGTTCCTGATTAATTTGGTAAGGTTTGAAGATTGGCATTCTGTCGTCTGCTTCTTCTTCTTGCCCCATACTTGCCCATACATCAGTATAAAGTATATTAGCATTCTTTGCAGCAATTTTGGGGTCTTTAGTAATAACAACCTCAGTTTTTCCATTTGAAATTGCTCGTGCTTGTTCTACGACATCTGCATTTGGTTCGTATTCGTTAGGAGTAGCAATTCTCACGTTTATTCCCACTAAAGCACACCCCAACATCAAGGAATTTGCAACATTATTGCCGTCACCGACATAAGTCAAAGTTAAACCCTTTAAAGTTTGAAATTCTTCCTGAATAGTCATTAAATCCGCTAAAATCTGACAGGGATGCTCCAAATCTGTCAATGCATTAATTACCGGTATTTGGGCATAATTTGCAAAAGTTTGTAATTCTTGCTGTTCAAAGGTACGAATTGCCAATATATCAAGATATCGATCTAAAACTCTGGCTGTATCTTGAATTGGTTCGCCACGACTAACTTGAGTAACGTTAGGATTGAGGTCAATAACCTGTCCGCCTAATTGATACATTGCAACCGTAAAACTGACTCGGGTTCTTGTAGAAGCTTTAGAGAATAAAAGTCCTAATACTTTGTTGCATCGTAATTTCAATTGCTTCGTTTTCAACTGAGTTGACATTTGTAAAAGTTCTTCAACTTCTACCCGACTCAAATCTGCTATGCTCAATAAATCTCGTTGGCTTAACGCTGTCATATTGTTTTAACTACTTTTAAGGACAATTAGTTACTTTACTACATCTATTTAGACATGCATCAAAACATAATCTGAAAGCTTTCAGTTTCTTGTTTAAAATGCCCGAAATTTAAGATAACTTCTAAAGGTAGCAATAAAATTTTATTTTTTTTAATATTTGCGATTGTGTTTTTTTATTAGAATACCTTTGCTTTTGACCGTGGGTAAATCATTCTCTAGGCAGATAAAAATATTCGCTTATTGATTTATGTATTTTGAGTAAATGCTTTCAACGGGTTAGAAGCTTATCGCTAATCAGAATTTAGATTGGGTCTTTACAATTATTTTAAATCTGGTACAATAACAACTTAGTATGAGTTTTGCCAGCATGGCTCAGTGGTAGAGCAACGCACTTGTAATGCGTAGGTCGTCGGTTCAAATCCGACTGCTGGCTTTTTTAGTTTGTTATTTTCTCGTTATTTGTTGTACATTCACAAATTAGATGTCGCTGTTCCCAAATCAATGTCGTTAGGTTCAGGAACTGTTATTTTATGTTAAGCCTTATGTCCCTATTATTTATAACTTTTGCTGTAAAACTACCTTAATCATAAAACTTGTACTTGTAAATAACATGGTTTTATCTAATAAGCCGTTTAAAAGTTAGACTTTTGCTACCAAAGTTTATTAGTAATCCAACTTCTAATTTATAGACTTTTAAATAATTAAGAGCTTGGGCAAAGTGGGCATTATCAAGTTGAATGACAGCTTTTAGCTCCACAAGGATTTTATCTTCCACTAAAAAATCTGCTCTACGTGTACCGATAGGTTCGGGAAGGTTTTTGTAATATATATGTCGTTCAATTTCACGGGCGAATTTTAGCTTTGCTTGATGCAATTCGTAGGCTAAAGCTCGCTGATATATTACTTCTTGGAAGCCGTTACCTAAAAATTTATGAACTTCAAAGGATGCTCCGATTATTTTTTGAGTAATATCGGCATATTTTAACTTACTCATCATGGAACACGGATTAAACGGATTAACGGATTAATGGGATTACATGATTACATAGATGTTTGGTTAGTGTCATCCTGTAATACAGAACACCGATTACCTGGATTATGTAATTACACAGATGTTTTGAAATCTACAGATGGTTTATTTCTGTTTTCTAATCCGCGTCATCCTATAATCCGTCTAATCCGCGTTCCTTCTCCACCCTTAACCCAAAATAAGTCAAAACCAGTTCATCAGTACCATTATTCACAACTTCATGAACTTCCCCCGCTTCCACCGCTACACAACTACCGGGAAGCAAAGAATATTCTTCATTATCAACGCGAATCAAACCTGAACCCGATTCGACAAAAAATACTTCGCACATATCTTGATGGGCGTGGGCTGCTGCCGATTGCCCAGGAGCAAAATGCGCTTGAGAGAAATTAGTCAGATGAGGTAAATCCCCAAATCGCAACATCACCTTTTTCTTAATATCAGGATTATGAGAAACTGCTTCTTGCGGTAAATTGTTTAAGGAAGTAAATTTCATAGTAATAGGTTAAAGGTCAAAGGTTGAATTAAATAATTTCTAACTCATAACTCCTAACTCCTAACTCATAACTCCTTAATCTGGTCTTAAATCGTTCGATATTTCAATAATTCCCTTAGAGCCATCAATCCGTACTCGCTGACCATCTTGCAATAGCCAAGTTGCGTTTTGTACGTCCATAACTGCGGGAATTCCGTATTCTCGCGCAATGATTGCACCATGAGACAGTTTTCCTCCAGCTTCGGCTATGAGTCCGCCAGCCCTTGCTAATAAAGCTACCCAGCCAGAATCTGTATAAGGAACTACTAGTATTGTCTGCTTATCGATATCTGGAACAGCCTGTAAATTACGTAACACCTTAATTTTGCCTTCAACTTGCCCGTGACTGGCAGGAATTCCAGTTAACATTCCATCGGGAACGAGAGAAGGACGAGAAAAGAAAATAGATAAAGGAGGTGCATTACCGTAAACTAGCAACGGTACGGGATTAAGTTCACCATCTTCTGCAAGTTGGTTTCTCCGAATGTTTACTAATTCTCTTATACTAGTTAGCAATTGATAATCGGAATCCCTAATTATTCGTCGTACTTCTTCAATTTCTAAGAAAAATATATCTCCTGGCTCCCCAAGCAAGCCATTCTTCAGCCAATTTCGTTCTAGGGCTATAAAGCTCCATCTTAACTGTGCTAATAGTCGAGAATAAACTTCTGTAACTCGTCCTTTTAAATCTACGCGACTTTGTACAGTACCTCCCCGCTTGCGTTTGTTTTGCGGGGGTTGATTTCCTTGCATTAACTGGATAAATAACAATTTTACGGCTTCGGGTTCTTCCCTCCAAGTAGGAACAGCAATATCTGTTCCGACATCACTCAAATAACCGTAACGACTAAGCAAGGTTTCAAAATTTTCGAGAATTTTTTGTCCGGGTGTGGAAACTGCTAAATCCTCAAACAGGGTTTCTGGATCGAATTCGGGTAATATTAATTTTGCTGCGACAGCTAATTCCCCAAGTTCTCGTAAAGCTGAGACTTCGGGAGCCGTACTGTTATCAATATCGCTATCTTTCGGTTTAAAAATTCCTTGTCTAATGGCAGCACTCAAGGGAGCCATAATACTGTAATAAGTAGCGCTATTAAGCAGTTCTAAAATAAATTCAATTCTTTCTAATAGCTGAGTTTGGTCGAGTTCGAGTAATGATTTTTGTGATAATTCAGATAGCCCCGGTTGAAATCGCTTGCGGAAATCTCGCTTAAAATCCCTTTCTAAACTTATTTCTTTTGAAAGTAACCGCAGCAACCCCGGAGAATTTGACAAAGTAGAACTCAGAGGTGGTTTGCTCATTTTTGCACCTCTAGTCAAAAATTCCAAACTTTCGGGGGGTAAACCCATACGTAAGAAAATCTTTCCTAACAGACTGGCGTTAAAATAAGCTCTAGAAAAGTGAAGCGTTGCGGTTTCGTTGAAATCCAAACCTATAGCTCGTTCCCCTAATACTACCGCAAAAATTCCTCCCCAAGAGCCGCAAGTTAAGGGACGATTAATTGACCAAGTTAAGGGATGAATAATCCCCGGAATTACTTCAGCAGCAATTTTGCGCGTCCAAATTGGTAATAAAGTAGTGATGGGACGAACTTGTAATATCCACAAAGTTTGACCATCATAGCTCCATTCAATATCTTGAGGAATACCGTGATAATGTTGTTCAATTTGGCGGGCTAGATAAGCTACCTGCTTGATTAAAACAGCCGGTATTTGTCCTTCACCTTCGAGATGCACCGAAGATAAATTTTCTGTTTTCACCACAAAAGCCCGATATTGTTCCGGCGTGTATCTTCCGGAAACTACCTGAGCCGCACTACCAGCAGTTGCTTCAATCACTACAGCATCGTTTTCTTGAGTAATTGGATCGCGACTAAAAGCAACCCCAGAAAATACGCCTTGGACTTGTTGTTGAATCAACACCGCCATTGCAGTTTCTTTTAAATTGCGATCGCGACGATATTTAACTGCTGCTGGATGCTCGTAAGAAGCACGAACTGTACTAATAGCTTGTTGTAAACCTTCTTTTGTCGTAACGTTCAAAACAGTTTCGTATTGCCCCGCTGCGGAAGCTTCTTCTGTATCTTCTCCCAAAGCTGAAGAACGTACTGCTAAAGGAGATAAATCTGACGGCTGTAAAAAATCTATCAGCGCTTGTGGTTCGTCCATCGGAGTCAATACCCAACCTTTGGGAACTGGATAACCAGCACGCTTGATTTCTGAGGATCTAGCTGCTTTATTGCCTACGATTGCAGCATCTAATTGATTATCTAAGGAAAGTATTTTTTGGTCGCCGCGTAACAGTTGAAACATTGCTTGGGACTCTGGCTTTACTTCGGATGCTTTTAAATTTAAGTCATCAGGAATCTGTTGATAAATCCAGGCTAATAAACCAGCTAATACAACCGCCGCCAAAATATGGGGTATATTGTCGAAATGCAGTACCGCCACAATCAGGGGAAATAAAATTAATACCCCATACTTTGCTAATTCCTTAGAACGCAATAGCAAAAAGCTGATACTACTTACTAAAAATATAAACGCCGCTGCCATTGGATCGTGTACAGCAAATCCCCAGACAACATTTGTAGTACCCGCGCCCTTCCCCATCCAAAATCTACCTATTACCAAGGCGATTAAAGCAATCAATTCCCAATAAGAACCACTTTCAAAAAAAGCACGTGCGATTAAAACTGCAAGAACTCCCTTAAGAGCTTCCGACAAAACAGCCAGAACACCTACCAAAGTTCCACCGTGGTAAAAAGCAGCACTCACTCCAATATTACCAGTTCCTATTTGAGCCAATCGTCGCTTAGCTAAAGCATTGGTAATCCAGGAAATGACTGGTAATCCACCTAAAAGGGGACAGAAAATAAAAATAAATAAAGCACCCCAGAGTTCACGCATATGAATGATTTTTGATTTCTCTTTAATCTAAAATCTAAAGTAAAGACTTTAATGAGGTTAATAACAGAAAATAATAACGGTCTAAGGGGTGAAGTTAGTTTAATCATCACCCCTTAGAATCGAACGTAACTCCTCTAATGAGCTGTCAGCAATAAACAAGAATTGATAATTATGATCGTGTCCCGCTCAACATTTCTTTACAAATAGAAGCATAAAGAAAAATCTACAGGCTTAACACATTCGTAATACATTTCGCGCCCTAATTTCTGGAGTAGCTAGTTTTCTAGTTTACCGCGTAAGCGACCTGTAGTGCCCAAAATATAAGTAATGCAATGGAACCCAAAACCAGAACGGTAGAAATAGTTACAGCTTTAGGAGTATCCGCACCCTTAAACTTCATGATTCCACGATTTAAATCGGACATAAAAATAATCCTCCCTTATCAATTTTGACGAATTATCCGCCTTGATTTTAGTCCGTTACTTCCTATATAAGCAGATATAAGCAAAACATTCCGATAACAATTTTCTTAAGAAAAGTAAACAAAGAATGAGAATTGCGGATTGGGCATTGGTGATGGGGGACTGATAATTGGTAATTGTTAACTCCTAACTCCTAACTACTAACTCCTAACTACTAACTCCTAACTACTAACTACTAACTCTTAACTCCTAACTGCCTCTTCCCGTCGTGTATATTGGTGTAATTTGTGCCATTACACGAAAAAAGGTATTAAACGGTGAGATTTATTTTATTAATTATTGTTGCGGCAATTGTGGGATTACTTATAACTACAGAAATTGGATTGCGCTTGCTGTTTGGTTTTGGCAATCCTCTAACTTATATTGGTGACGAAAAAATCGGTTATTTATTGACTCCCTCTCAGCGTACCCGCCGCTTTGGCAATCGTATCGAAATTAACAAGTATTCAATGCGAGGTGTCGAGATTCAAGACACACCTTTATCTTCAAGCTTGCGAATACTGCTTTTAGGAGACTCTATAGCTAATGGTGGTTGGTGGACAGATCAAGAGAACACGATTTCTAATTTAATGATGGGTTCCTTGAAATCCAATTTATCCGAACTATCTCAGCATATGGAGCAAGTAGAAGTATTAAATGCTTCAGCTAATTCATGGGGACCGAGAAACGAATTAGCTTATTTACAAAGGTTTGGTAGCTTTGGTTCACAAGCTATCGTATTGCTAATTAATACCGATGATTTATTCTCAACCACACCGACTTCACTACAAGTTGGACGCGATCAAAATTACCCTTCGCAAAAACCACCCTTGGCATTAGTGGAAATATTCAACCGCTATATCCTAAAGCAGAAACCGATACCGGGACTTAAAGAAATACAAAACGAAACTGGCGATCGCGTTGCTTTAAACCTAGAAGCTATTGCTAACATTCAAGAATTTACTCAGCAAAACAACGCGGAGTTTTTATTAGCCATGACTCCATTGTTACGAGAAGTCAGGGAACCAGGACCTCGCAATTATGAGATAAAAGAACGTCAACGTTTAAAAGAATTTACTAGAGCTAGAGGTATTATCTATATAGATTTTTTACCTATATTTAATGCTTCCCAAAGTCCAAAGGCTTTGTATCACGACCACATTCATTTTAATTTGCAAGGAAATCAGTTAATTAGTGAGGTCATTGAAAAAAAATTATTGGAATTGCTACAGCAAGATAGACAAAATTATTCTAAAGTAGGATTAGTTCAATAAATGTAAAGACGCGGTTTTCCTTGTTTATCCGTTAGCGTTCGCCTTTATTTAAGACTTAGGGTGTCCGTTAACATATTGGGGTATTATATCGCGTCTTTAAAGATAAAGTATGAACATTCAAAATTATTAATAATAACGGCAAAATGAAGAAGAATTTTTGCTTCATTAGTTTAAGTAAACGCTTCAGATAAAAAAAATTAGCAGAATAAATTTATTGAGTTTAACTTCAAACTCGAAAAAGTAAATAGGTAGAATTTGTAATTTACCATTAATAAATGCATCTCAATTTATAAACTAATTTATTGGTTAAACAAAGAGGTGAAAAATATGGACACTAATAAGCTTTTAAGCCGACATGGAGTAGGAGAAAAAGATTTTAGTGGAGCTATTCTCCATCAAGCAAATCTAAAAAATACTGATATAAGTGGTATCAATTTATGTGCTGCCGATTTAAGTGGGGCAGATTTAAGTGGAGCTAAACTTAGAGGATGTAACTTAAGTCGAGCAAATTTAACTGATGCAGATTTGAGTGGAGCAGATTTAACTAGCGGGAATCTTAGCGAGATAAATCTAATTGGCGCAGAGCTAATTAATGCAAAATTAGAAAGAGCAACATTATTTCGTGGAGACGTAGCAGTGCTACGTCTCAATATTTTTACCCAAAATTGGGTTTGTGTCGTATCAAATTCATAAACTCCTCGCGAGTTTTGGCATCTTCAGCAAATATTCCCCGCATCGCACTAGTAACAGTCCAAGAACCTGGTTTTTGTACCCCGCGCATTACCATACACATGTGACTAGCTTCTAAAACCACAGCCACCCCTTGTGGTTTTAATAAACCCTGTAGTGCATCAGCAATTTGTACGGTAAGACGTTCCTGCACCTGTAAACGTCGTGCATACATTTCGCAAATTCTAGCAACTTTAGATAATCCGATTACTTTTCCATTTGGAATATAGGCTACATGAGCGCGACCAATAACTGGTAAAATATGGTGTTCGCAAGAACTAAAAATATCAATGTCTCGAACTAATACCATTTCGTTGGCATCTTCTGTAAAGACTGCACCATTTAACAGTTCATCGAGAGACTCATGATATCCCTTCGTGAGAAACTGCAAAGCTTTGACAACTCTTTTTGGCGTATCTTTTAGTCCTTCCCGATTTGGATCTTCTCCTAATCCAATCAGCAAAGTACGTACAGCCTCCATCATTTCTGCTTCGGTTACATTTGGAGGATGATTTTCCTGTTTGGATAAAGACGATAACGTCCGATTAGGAGAAGGGAGTTCAGGACGAATAGATAGAGTCATTATCTGAGTTCCATTAATTGTCAATAGTTAGTATTTAGTTATTGGTTGTTAGTTTCTGCTAGCATCACTTTCATCCCAATTACTAATTACTAATGTTTTTTTAATACTTTTTAATCATAACAAATTATTTTTAACTCAAAAATATTTATTTTTGATTTTTTTTGTTAGTCGATAACGACATTTTTTTCAACAGTAATATTTATTATTTTTAGAAGATTGATGTGTAATAAATAACGATGTTTTGTATTGTAAAAATAATTTTTTAATTAAACCATAATATGTTTTACTGTCTAATATGCAGGAATACCGCCATAACTTATTATTAAATAAACTATGACGAGTAATAAGCATAAATTGAATAAATGATTTCAAGAATATAACCAAAATAAATTTTATTTTGCTTATAAGTATAAAAAAAGATATTATACTGATTTTTTTGTTGAAGTGATAAATTTAATTTTTGCCTATAAGAAGAGAAATATCTGCAAGCTCAATATCCGCAATTTTTTTGTGAATTTTATATTGCCGCACGGGATTATCCATGATTGAAATTACCGCTTCAATTGGCGGACAGTCTGCTTTTTTACATTGTAATTGATTCAAAAAAATCGAAATTCCTTCGTCAATTTATAAGTATTGATAAATCCATTTATTAACTTGCTTAATTTGTTGAGATGTAACTTCAGTTGTCTCTCTACTGAATGCAAAATTCATATTGATTTACGATTATCTATTCTATATCTATATCGTGTTGAGTAATTATGCTTTGTGTACCAAACAACATAGACATAACTACGCGATATTAGAAGCATGAATTGCCGTTAAAGTTTCCTTAAATCGTAAATATTGTGATTAAATAATTTTACTAAATAATTCAAATCAATCGTATTTTAAATTACCCGAAAAGGTCGCAGTTCTACTCGGAAATTTAAAGTATACTTTACTGATTTGTCTGTCTGATTAATCATTATGAGAAAAAATATACTTAAAAGTCCACTTGAATATAAAACCCCTACCTAGCCCCTCAAGTGCACAAATGAGGCAACTTCGAGCATGTAATTTCAGTTTGAGAACCTGTCCGTTGAATAAGTTATCCGAAAATTCATACTCAAAGGGATTTAGAAACCGGCGTATTTTCAGCCAGGTTTCTAAAATTATTTCCCATTGTCTTTAAAACCTTAAACCAACACCACCTTGTATGGAAACAGCGGTATCATTCTGGTCGCGATAAGCGTCAAAAGCAATAATCGCATTACCGAAAATCACAGTGTTGCTATTAGGTACCATATAATCAACACCCGGTTGCAAAGCAAAACTGACTTTATTGCCCACGGGAGAAGGTGTATCCCCACCAGCCAAAACTAATCCGGCTCCTAAATAAGCATCAGTCTGCCAATTAAGAGGAACATCGTAAGAAACCATAGGTACAACCGCCGTGTTTTCACCAATTAAAGCTTGGGTACGAAAAGATATGGGTGTTTCTAATAGCTTGTAGCGGACTGCAAGAACTCCACCAACTTGAGTACCATCGGAAATACCAACAGTCGGACCTACACCAACATAACTACCGTATGCAACTTGAGCTTGCGCGGGTTTCGTCAATAAAGCTAAACTCAAACTCGAACTAATTACAGCTGTGGACGCTAAATACTTAAGAAATTTCATTTTCCAACCCCCAAACAATTGTGGATTTTAGGTTTTGCGTAAAGTTGGAGGGAAGATATTCTTCTTCCAAACTTTACTTTTTAACAAAGATTTTAGATTTATGGACAAATATCTAGGAGTTAGGAGTTAGGAGTTAAAAATAAGGAGTTAGTAGTTGAAAATTATCTCCTCATCTCTTTACCCCCCTATCTACTAATATTCCTACGGACAATACTTATTATGAAAACCTCCTTGAGTACAAATATAAGCTTTTTGATTATCATCTAAATTTTTAACTTGACTAAAATCAACTCCTCTAACAACAGCAGACTGAATTCCAGTTGTAGGAGTATCTACAAACTTGTCTGCTGGATTTTGCTGCCTTGCAGAGAGTATTGTTCCCTTAAAATCTGCTCCTGCTAAATTCGCACCCCGCAAATCCGCAAGACTAAGGTCTGCATTTCGTAAGTTCGCGTTTTGTAAATTCGTAGAGCGTAAAATAGCACCAGTAAGTCTTGCAGCACTTAGATTAGCATTACTCAAATTGGCGCGGTCAAGATAAGCTGAAGACAAGTCGGCTCCTTGCCACTCAGTTTTGATTAAATTAGCGTTAGACATCTGGGTTCCGATGGCAACAACGCGACCTAAACGAGCGCCGTATAAATCAGCATCGTTTAATCTGGCTTCACCTAAATCTGCTCCCGTTAAACTGGCATTCTCTAAAACAGCATTGCGTAAATCCGCTTTTGCTAGCCTAGCGCTACTAAGGTTCGCGCCAACCAAACGTGCAGCCGATAAGTTTGCTTTATTCAAGTTTGAACGGCTTAAATTGGTACGAACCATTAAAACGCGACTAAGATTCGCACCGCTTAAATTAGCTTGTTTTAGCTGGGCTTGACTTAAATTGGCAATCCAATCATCGTAGGTGTCCCAACGACCATCTTCACCCGGCCCCCGAAAACGACTGCCGGTAAAACTGGCTTTATCCAAATTTGCGTACTTGAAATCAATTCCCCATAAATCAACTTTGTCTAATGCCAAGTTGAAACCAGAATTTTTCGCTTCCCCGTTTTGAGATAGTTGGATGCGGCTTAAATCAATACCATTTGTTTTACCGTTATAAACAAATAGAATTTTATTAATTGCCTGTTGGTTTGCATACAAACTTTTTTCTCGTAATTCTCGTTCTCTGGTTTTATTACTAGGTAAAGAATCTAACTCTCGCTCTAATAAAAGATTCATTCTTTTAAGCTCCCCAATAGCTTGAGGTCCAACAGTTACCAAAGCTTGCTGGATACTTTGTACTAAATTGGGGTCGTTTTCTTTCACCAACAAACCAACGAGAAATTTGGTAGCTTGGGAATCTTTCAAGGTTCCTAAAGCTACAACTGTATTTTGTTTATTGACCGGCGAACGCCGGTCACCGCAGGCTCCGTCGTTGCACGGCGGAGTAACGGTGACTCCAGAATTGCCATAATACTGTTGTTCTAGTGCCAAGAACTGTCTGCTATTACTTTGTTGTCTGGCTTTTTGATTTTCTTGAGTTTGAATATAAATTTGAGTGCCAACTAAAGTTGTTAATACGCCAGCCATACTTAATAGTGCCACTCCCAGCAAAGTTAGGCTGGGGTTTTGCCGCATCCAAACCCATACATTATCCTTTTTCCGGTTTTGAGGTGTGACAACAATTGATTCTATCTCAGCTTCTTCGTCTCCCTGCCCCCACTTAGATTTATTCTTTCTACGTAAAACCGCAGGATCGAAAGGAATGGTGGCATCGAGGGTGTAAGTACCTGCAATTCGATCGTGGATCGAGCGGCCTTGACGCAACATCGGGAAACCCATTGCTTCAGCAAGGGACATTAACAATGCCAATACTGCAAAAATACCAAGATTTGGGAATAATAAAGTGTAGCGCCACAACATATAAGCTGCGGAAATCGGTAGAGCCAAACGACTTCCTTCTCGTAGTAGAACAGCCCTAAAACCAGGTGGTTGATTTTTTTGGGTGACTACTTTTACTCCAAACAAACGCTTAGGAGTAGTACTGCCGGTTTTAGCCAATAAATACCATTGCCAGCTGCTGAGTGATAGAGGAGCTAATATTGCAATCGTCCATAAGAAATTAGTAGACCATGCGACATTGCGAGTACCATAACTTACGGGTAAAGCCAAAGGATAGGCTATTATTCTTTCTGCTGCCACCAGTACCGGGTTAAGCGGTACGCGCTCCATATTAGTTTTAGTATTTGTATATGCGCCAATACCA
This sequence comes from Cyanobacteria bacterium J06633_8, assembly GCA_039820645.1. Classification (GTDB taxonomy): domain Bacteria; phylum Cyanobacteriota; class Cyanobacteriia; order Cyanobacteriales; family Nostocaceae; genus Rivularia. Next base: position 17,949 of record JBCBPQ010000125.1, read on the forward strand.
AAAGGTACCAAACCGCTGACGGCACAAAGCGTAATCTCTGCGACCCAAGCCGCAACTCGCCGGGAAGAAAGCGAAAGCGGATTAGTTTTTCGAGTCTGTTTTGGATGTGCCAATTGATTGCTACTTCTCCTCACCGTTGGAGTTGCCATTTACCACCGTTCCTATAAGTTGATTTTTACGCAAAAAATGTAGCGTAGGGTAGAAATAAATTATTCTTTTATTTGAGAACTGTTACCAGCCACGAAAAAATTGTATCCAAGGTACACTAATCCTGCTAGCAATGCCATACTTATAGCAAAAGCAATCAGTTTTAGCGCTGCCTGTAAGATAGCAAAACCGAGCAATAATCCTACTATCACAACTATTACTTTGGCGATCGCTGGCAAGTAGTAAAACCAGTTAATAGTTTTAGTGACGTAAAAAATAATACTACTTTTATTTAGTTTATAAGTTGTTAAAATTGGCAAAGGAGCAAGTTCTGTTGACTCCGAATTAATTTGAGTAACTAGCTTTTGGAGGCGATACTCGTTCAAATTTTCTTGTTTTTGAGGATTCATGAATATTTTCTACCTCACCGAAAGGGAAATTTATATGACAACAAATAAATATATATACCGTAATTAGCGATGATGTATGTGATTTTATCTAATAAAACTGTGTATAAGGCAACTATAGGTTGCCTGATTTAATCCTTTGATACAGTATTAGATACAGAAAATAATTCAAGATTAAATATATGCAAATAAATATGTAGTCACAACATAGGAAGATACAAGAAATAAGGGACTTCCAATTAAATCCCGAATTTTTTTTGCGGATTCCGGGCAGGCTTTAAAACAAATTACGACAATGGTGAAGAGCGGCATCTCTCTATAATAAGCCAACAAGAGAATTTTACGAAAATTGTAACCCTTTTTCTAAGACTAGAGTAAGGCAGCCCATTTTTTTAAGAGTACTTCGGTAAGTGCCATAAATCGAAAACATGCGGATTAAGGATTTTGTAACTGAAGATCAGTTTGTGGTTATTAAATAATTAATTATTTCAATACGCTTGTATAAAATTACAAAAGCATTATTTTAAAATGAAAACTTCTACTTTAATTAAATTTGCCCCAATCGTTTTGGCATTAAGCTTAATTTTCACTAGTCTTCAACTGGCTAAAGCTGAGGTTACACAAATTGAACGCGATTTTCAACCAGATCCCCTAACTCTTAGCGGTACATCTGGAGGGTTTGAAAAAAGTAGTTGTGGCAACATTGGTGCAACTCCTAGCCAGGTGATAGAAGTTACAGAATCACTACCTTACTTACGCTTGACCGTAGAAAGTGAGGGAAAGCCAACATTATTAATTGACGGCCCAGAAGGTCGTTTTTGCGTATTAGGGGATAGTTATTCTCAAGATAAGCCAGAAATTTCAGGATATTGGCAGGCCGGAAAGTACTCGTTGTATATAGGCGATTTGGCTAAGCAGCAGCATTCATATAACCTCTTAATATCCCAACACAAGAAAACACAAAAATAGTTAAATGTCAAGATATAAAGGTTTTAGTTTCTTATTTGACAAAGAAATGAGTCTTATCATGTAATTTGAATTTGCCGATAGTTAGGAGATTTTACTCTTCAATTGATTTTGCAGGTACTTCTACTGCTGTCACGTCAATAGTTCCTTCTGGAGTGAAGCGTTGCAAAGTCCGATTTTGTACAAGCAATTTTTCGCCACAGCTAGGACATTGTAGCTGAGTATTGTTTAAACCCGTAATCTGTGCAGAGCAAACCGGACAGTTATCGGTAATCACACTACGTTGCAACCACCAACGAAAACCTAAAAAAGCCAAAATAGGTGCTATAAACAGCAACCCAAGAATAATTAATAACGAATTAACCAACCAACCCAAGCCGAAGGTACCCAGCAACCAAACAATTGCGAATAAGGTTAGCCAAGGACGTAGATGAGATAAATTTGATTGAAAAGTTTTAAAGCTCATTTTTAAATAATCTAAGTCTCCTTCTAGGATAGCGAGTTTATCTTACAGTCAAGTTAAGTCCTTGAAATAAAATTTTAAAAAATTATACAAACGAAAAAGGTGGAGCGGGGAAAGATGGTGGATAGAGATACAAGGACTCGGATAAACTGATTGTCTGGTGGAAAAGTAGATATAAGACGGGCTTGCTTGCATTCTACGCGCTTTTTTACAGAATCCCACCAATTCAATTCGTGGGAGTATGTCAAAAAGAGCTTGACGAACGTTGTTAATTCTGTAGACAAAAATTTACATATATAGACAATTGTCAATGCTTTTTAATGTGTTTTGTGCTTCATTTTTGGCATAATAAGATAAGTGTTTTATTTTTTCTTGATAAATATGCAAAAACCAAGCAGCGATCA
>JBCBPQ010000126.1:0-20316 GCA_039820645.1 Cyanobacteria bacterium J06633_8
AAAAGAATGAGAAACTTTAGCTTATTTAGGTTACTTGAGAAATACCACAAACAAGATATGTCTGTACCCCATTGGTATCTGCTTGGTTTGGGAGTTTCATCTGCCTGTTTGAGAATTGGTTGAATTAACGAACCACCAATTCCTTGTCCTTGATAATCAGGTGAAACTCCCAAACCAAGCAGATACCAATGGGGTACAGACATATCTTGTTTGTGGTATTTCTCAAGTAACCTAAATAAGCTAAAGTTTCTCATTCTTTTCAAACCAACCTGGAAAGGAAGTTTGTAAAATCCTGCAAGTAGAAATCTGAGAGGATTTATGGGGTACTCTCCTGGTGGAATCCAAACTGCAATGCCTTTAAGTTCTGGAGTGGTATATGTAGAGTGATGAGGTTGACAATACCGTAAGATATTTTGCCATAAACAATACAATAATTTATCTTTACCCTCTTGGGGCAGCACATGCTGAAAAAATGGATCTTGATTGAATGCAGCAGCAAGAATTTGAGATGCTTTATCTATTTGGGATTTTTCTAGTCGGATAATTTCAGAAGTCATCATGTTTTTTACCTGATAAATAAATTAAATTTTTTTCTTCTACTAAGCAGCAAAAATCAACTTATGCTTAAAAGTGAACTTTGCTTATATTTTTTTAATATGAGCAAAGTTCATGTTTTGTCAATGGGATATTGGAAGAATAGTAATAATGTTGGGTTAGGACGCTATATTGATTCTTAATTAAAATCCTTAATTATAAAAGCGTTTAACCCAACAAATCTAAAAAATTAGCTGTTGAAAATATTTAAGTTTAAATCGGTGCAGTTAGATGATAAAATATTTTCTGAGGAAAGAAAAAATCGGTTGTTATCGACCGAGCGAGATAAAAAAATAGCCTCTGGAAGCGGCGAGGTTTTGATAGACCTTGAGCAGCAAACGTCTAGGCTGAAATTTTTTTTATTTTAATGCCATGGTTCCGAGGTTTTCCTAAGTTTGGGTTAAACAAGATAAAATTTAGGCGATCGCCCTTTATAGCTTTGCCTAAGGGGTATCGGAGAATTTTAAAAGCGTCTAACCCAAACTAGAATTAGATGTTGTTATTAATCAAGTTTGAATTTCAAAATATAGCTGGATCGACTCCCCAATTAACCCAAGTTATTGCTTCTCTCGCTGAATCTATATTTGCAGGTACCCGTAAAAAATGAATATGTCCCGTACTTCGACAGGTAATTTTTAGTAAATGCATGGGCTCATTAGCATCTTGTGACTCCCATTCATCAACTTCTATATAATTCTTAATTTTTAGTAAACTGTATTCTTGCCAAGAATCTAATTCTACTGCTCCCAATTCTTCACAAATCCGGTTGTAACCGATTGCTTGAATCAAAATTCTTCTCAATTCGGCATTTCTTTCTGACAACAACCATTGAGATTTCCATTCCGATGTGGGAATCGTACCGTATTTTTCTGGTAATAAAACGCCGCTGTTAGCATACACCGGAGCAATTAAGTTTTCCCTGTTGAAGTGATGAATTTTGGATTTTAGAAAATTGCTTAAAATAAATATACAAGCATATGTTGAGGCAAATTACTAAAAATTTGCAGGTTAGATGACTGCGACTCGAATTTATTTTTTAAGCCCTTCGAGAAGCTCCCTATTTATGTCGCTGTTTTTACCGCTTATAGGAGGAAATTTTTGACGAACAATAATGGTTTAGTCAAATTTTATTTCCTGAAAGTATTTTATCACGGTGGGGGTACATATGCATAAGGAATTTGCTCGGAAACATATGGGAATTGATAATAGTTAGGATTGATGACAATTTTAGGTTCTGATAAAACTAACTAAAATCCCTAAAATTTCTTCTAAGGGAGGAAGGGTATATTCGATCAATCCAATCGTCACGGTTTGATTTTCGATTTTGAGAAATTTCCAGCGATCGCCAGTGGTAACGGTACCATAGATAATTGGAATAGAGTTATTATTGTTTTCGTTAAATCTTTGTGCTGCAATCATTTCGGCAACACATTGTCCCAAACCACCATTTAAATCTTCCTTTTTGGCTTCTACAACAACTACCGCTGGTGCTTCTACAAAAAGTTGTTCGGAAGAAAGACTAATTAAGAAATCACATACCCCAGAAAGTCCAATTGATGTATCAACTGTAAAATCATTTCCGGAGAATAAGCTAATAGAAGATGTTGCAAGTTCTTTAATTTCTAGCAAAATCGGACAAATCAACATTTCGGAACGGGCTTTTTCGGTATTTAACGCTAAAGCTAATGGTAAATATTTTTTCATAAATTCTGCTAGAAAAGTACTTGGTTGCTGGGGCTGAATATTATCTAAGAAAGTATTTTGCTCAACAATAGTTAAATTAAAATCTTGTTTAACTTTTCTCAGACTGAAATCACTGTAGGGCATGTTAATTATAGATATTAATTAATATAGATACTCTTTTCCCATTTTATTCTAATTGATGGTTTTCTATCCAATTAGAAATGCGCTTCATTGCTTATCTGAGTTCGGACATTATTCTTTCCCTACAACTTCCAATTCCTTATCATTCACCAGATTACATTCCCCATATCTTTAAGTATCAGTTTGTAATTTGTAGGTTGGGTTAGACACCAAAAACAATATTTATTGTAACGAGTATTTTATTCATGGTGTCGTAACCCAACATCAATATTAAGCATAAATAAAAATAGAACTAAGATGTACAACTACTAACGCAGTTTTTATTAAGCTCATGATTAGTAGTTAGTGGTTAGTGGTTAGTGGTTAGTGGTTAGTGGTTAGTGGAAAATAAATAATTATCAACTATCAACTATCAACTATCAACTATCAACTCTTTTATCACTGCTAACTGCTCTGCCCATTTTTACAGTCAAAAATTCATCTTTATCTCGTAATAAAAATAAAGCAATTAATCCACCCAAAGCAGGAACAGCAGCCCAAAATAAAGTATTTGGAGTTTCGTAGGGATTAAATAACTGCTTATAAGTTGATAACACGGAAACAATATGCATTCCTAAAATTGCTCCATAAGTCCAGGTTTTAAATAAACCTATTAGAAATGCTAGGACAATTAGAGTTTGAATTGTACCTGCAACGTAGGAAAATACAGGAGATACTTCTAAATAATAGAACTTAGAAAATATACCTTGGGTTGATTCTGGCTGAATTATTTTTCGTAAAGACCAAACTAGAAAAAACATTGCTGTGGAAATGCGAATCACTGCTAAACTAACCTGAATTTTTCTTTCGTCTGTCATTGTTCTTATCTATTTTGAAACGCAAAGGTACGCTGAGGAGGAATGGACGTGGTTTAACAGAGGCTGCTGTTGCTGGTTTCTCTATGTTCTACAACAGTTGCCATCATTAAATGCGTATATATGATTATCTATCATATATACGCATTTAATGATGGCAAAATTGGGCATTGGAATTATTAGTTTCCTAACTCCCTCACTCCCTCACTCCCTCCCTCACTCACTCACTCCCTCCCTCCCTCACTTCCTCCCTCCTAACTTTTCTTCTTCCAATTGCTTGTCATCAACCAGATTAAATTCCCCATCTCTCCAACTATCGGCAAAGCTTTTAATAAAGCTACCCAAGGGAATTGCAACTAATAATCCTAATACTCCCAACAACTTCGCTCCGATCAACAAAGAAATTACCACCCAAACTGGATTTAAACCAGTAAATTTACTTAAAATACGCGGAGCTACAAAATTATAGTTAAATTGGTCAATCGCTACTGCTACAGTTAAAACTTCGATTCCCAGCCAAAAGTTCTTTAAACCTACCAATAAACTTACTAAAGTAATTCCTATACCAGTACCGAAAGGAAATAAAGCAAAAAATCCAATAACTAAAGCAAATAATAAATTTAAGGGAACTCGCAACGCAATAAAAGCTAAACTTAAACCAGTTGCCAAAATCGTAGCTAAAGTTGCTTGTCCGATAAAATAGTTCTGAAAATCTTCACTCAAAGACTCGCTGACTTGATTTGAAATGTGAGAAGGAAACCATTTTAATATCCCCTCCCACAGGCGATCGCCGTTTAAAATCATGTACAAAGTTAGCACTACCGTCAACAAAATATTAAAAACGCTGCCGATTGTACCAAAAGCTAAACCGATTATGCTTCCACTCAAACTTTGAACTTGATTGGATAATCTATTTAATATATCCGGAAGCAAACCACTAAGATTAATCGGTAGCTGTTGAGTAGCAGCCCAATTTTGAAAAGTTTGTAACTGTTGCGTACCGGAATCAATCCAAGTTGGCAATATATTAACTAATTCGTTTACCTGTTCGAGAATTAACGGTAGTACTGTAATTGCTAAAGCCGCAAATATTATCAGCGCTAATAATAAGACTCCCGCTGTCGCAAAATTACGGTTTACCCGTCGTTTTTGTAAAAAACCAATGGGATATTCTAAAACAAAAGCCAATAATATCGCCGCAATCACTATATTTACCAAGGGTTGAAGATATTTGATAACCTCTAACAATACCCAAGCATTAAGAATAAACAACGGAAAAGCCAATCCTAAACTTACCCATCGCGGCAGTTTGAACATAACAGATAGCACCGTAAATCCACAATAGTTATTAGTTTATTGTGGTTTTAGCTTATTAGGCTAGTTGAAGGGAATACTTTTTATTTGAGAATTGGGCATGGGGGATAGGGCATGAGGCATTGGTAATTAGGAGAAATGAAGAAAAATTAATATTTCAAATTTAAACTTTCAACTTTTATTTAATTCCTAATTCTTAACCACTAACTACTATCCACTAACTACTAACAACTTTTTTGTCAATATCCGTGTTTATTAAAGCTGTTTTTAGTATTATCAATCACAGTAAAATTTACATTGCTTAATCTGAATGTAGAGCATTTTTGGCTATTTTTATCTAAATTATTAATCTTGTAGTACGTTGATGATGTAAATATGAGGCTATTTGCTGTTAAATGAAGAGATTTATTGTTTGAATTTATCGAAAATTTGAAAAGTTAATAAACTGCTTCCCTGAGAATAACAATAGCATATTACAGCGAAAAGTCTTGTAATCTCGTGGTCTTATTGAGAATACTGTCAATAATTTTGGTTGTGTAAAGTTGAGTAACGAGATTGTGAAGGAATATGAATACAGAAGTTTGATGAATTAAGGCTTTTAGGAAAAGTTTTGATTATATAAGGATGATTGTGGGAGTTTTGTTGAGGTTGAAAGATAAATTGATGGAAAAATGAAGGGAAATGATTTTTGTTGTAGGGATGCTTAATTAATTTAAAAAACCGCAAAGCATCCAAAGAGCGCAAATCATGAAATTATGAATGGTAATTTTACCCAGTATTTTTCCATACATTTACATTAAAAAAATATAAAATTGTTGAGGTAAAAATTTAATAATATTTAAATGTAATTTAATTGACATTAAGTGTAATCTTAACTGATATTTTTTTATATATAGCAATTCTATATGAGTTGTGAGAAAGATAGATGCCAGAAACCGGGTTTTTCGCAAAAACCCGGTTCCTCAAATCTCACAAATGATTTAGAAATGCTATTAACAATTACTTTTATAGAAATAAATTCACGTAGGTAAAAAATGGAAAATAGTTATTTTAACAACAATGTTGCAGTCGAAAAATTACAGACTACAATTGTTGGTTACGGACGCTATGGAAATAAATATATTGGGCCTAAATATGCTAAAAATAGTTATTATTGGGAAACAGTAGCAGTTGTCGATCCAGAGATTACAAAATCTAAGTTCTCCGAAAGTTTTTTAGGACAAAATAGACCTGAAACTGAATTATTCAAAAGCTTTGAAGAGTGGTATGAAAATTATTTTTCCAAACTAGATGAGAATGAAAAATCTAAGCAGGTTATTGAGATAGCTTTAAAGCCTGAATTAGTATATTCACAAGCTTTGTTATATATTGAAGCTGGTGTTAAAAATATAATTTTACCGAAACCTGTTGTAGTTAACCAAGAAGAATTATGTCAGTTGACAGAGCTTGTTAAAAGGCATGAAGTAAAAGCGGCGATATCTTCTCAATGGTATTATTGTCAGCTTCCGAAATTTATTAAGCGTGAAATCAAGCGAATTGCTCCTAATTTTTATAATTATAATGGTATTCCATCTATTCATAAAATAGAAGTTGATTTTTCCTTCATAAAATGGATTGGCTTACCAGACAAAACCACCATTACTTGAATTACTTCATGCATTGCAATTGGTTTCATCTATTGGATTAGCTGATTTGAGTCAGGATATTCCAGAAGTTAGCGGTACGGAGACAACAGTAAATATAGTTTATCGTTCTGAAGGTATTCGTGAAGGAATTCATATTCATACGAGTATAGATATGAAGCCTTTAGCATATTTGAAAAGTCAGTTTCCTTCCTGGGATATACAAGAACGTTCGTTAAAAATATATCTTTGTGAAAACAGCGTACAGCCGGAATTAGAAGTAGATTTTTGGGTTAAATTTGACAGTTCCGGTGAATTCGCAATTCGCCCTGGGAAGTTAAGAATTTTAGACTCAGAGCTTACAGATAAACCAGAAATTTTAGAATTGAACTTTCTTGAAGACCAATTACTAACAATGAACAAGTTGATATATAAAGCTTTTGCACAAAGTACAGCAGAATTTGAACAAGATGATGCTGTATTATCTTTGGAGAAGTATGGTTCTATAGGTCAGCAAATTATGGAAATTCTGCGACTATGGGAAGCTGCTACAAACAATAATTTGAACTTCAGCACTAAAGTTTCAGAGTTAGTCAAAGTGTAAAGTGCAGTATTGTTTTATATGGTAGTTACGTAATTTTCGTATCCGATTAAAAAATTTCTAATGTTGGGTTATGGCGCAGATAAATTCCTTCAGCAAGCCCTAATTAATCCTGCGCCTTTAACCCAACCTACAAATAACTACCAACACCCCTGTCACGGTGGGTTTGTCTGTGTAGCAGTGATTTCAATACTGCTCGGATAAGGAAAGGATTCGTGAAGACAAGCTGAGGAGACAGGGAGTCGAGGGGAAGGGGAGAACAGTTGCTCATGGGACACCTCAGCACCTCAGCACCTCAGCACCTCAGCAACACCCTTTCAGCCTTAACCGAGTAGTATTGGCAGTGATTTATAATCTCCCAATTGCCAATTCTCCCATCTAAAAATATCAAAAGCCCAGTCGTTAAGACTGAGCTTTTGATATTTTGCGGGGTTATAAGAGAAGTTCCCCGGTTTCCTTATAAAAATTGGCTATATAATTCGTGAAGTTAATTATTACTTCCACTGTATTCCCATCTATTCCGGAAAGTTGGTGAATTATTTTTTGGAAAAATTTAATTGGTGATAGGTAATGGGTAATGGGTAATGGGGACAAAAGGAAAAAATTAGAGAAATTTCCAATAAAAAAACAGATGGTACTCAGAAGTTAACACCTATCTAGCTATTTACCCAAACATTACAAAATTGCCCAATGCCCAATGCCCAATCCTCTATTCCCAATTACCAATCCCCACTTTCATAAAATCGAGCAAAATTTGTTGATGTACATCACCTAAAGGTCTTTCTTCTGCTGCTGCTGCTGAATAACATTTACCGCTGCGAACTTCTTCGGGAGTTACTAAACCCATATCCCAACCTTCACCGAGGACTAATTGATCTAGTTCAACTTCTAACGGTGCGTGGAAAACGTGACGTACTGCTTTTTCCGAATCATAACGACCGAATTCGTAAATTTTTTCTGGTAAGGTATAGCTAATTTCTTCCATGATTTCCCTTCTCACGGCAACTTCGGGAGTTTCACCGGGTTCTATATGTCCGCCAAAAAATGCCCAATAACCCGGATAGGGAATAGTTGGGATATTGTCTCGCAACTGCATGAGAAATTTATTGTCCTTGTAGAGAATAGCGATCGCTACATAATGCACCCGTGTATCTTGATTATTCATAAGCAACAGTAACAATAAGAATATTTATTTATAGCAAGCAAATTCAATATTAACCATGCCCCATGCTCTATGCCCCATGCCCAATTCCATTACTTCTCTTGCAAATAAACTTGCCCTAAATCGGTACCAGATATAGGAATACTTTGGTACTGGGGTAATGCTTTAACTACAATTTTGTCCCCTACCTTCCAAGTTTTTTGATTGGTTAATACCCAAACTTTGCCAGTAGAGTCATCTATCTGATACATTTGTTGCTTTAACAAAGGAACTTTTCTTTCTACCTTGCCTTGAATGTAAACGGGAGCTTCGTTATCGGTTGTTGGAGGTTTTAACTCGCCAATGGAAGTAACATTAGCACCGATGGCATTCATTCCGTATTCGCTTAAGTTGCTGCAACTTAATAGTCCCGATATTAAACAAGGAGTTAAACCCCAAAGAAAAATTTTGCTTTTGACTCGTTGCATTGTAGGCACCTTATGGATAAATCTAACCATGACTCGCTTGCTTTGTCGTAATTTTCATATATATAGTTCCCAGTAAGGGACTTCCAATTAAAAAAAAATAATCAATCGTTTTGGTGAGCAGGGGGAGGAAGTGAGCAGGGGGAGCAGGGGGAGCAGGGGGAGCAGGGGGAGAAAAAATCTGATAGTCGTATTAGATGTAGAAATTGAGTAATTTAATTTTTGGATGTCCCTAATGCTCCCGTTTATAAAAGTTATTAACAAATAAAATTCTCTAACGCTTACAGCCTTCCTATCTGAGAAGATATTTAATATGGTGAATACCGTGGCGTATTTACTGAATTAAAATTGCTCATGGAAACAAAAACAGCACGACTGCTTGACGGTAAAGCTCTAGGGTTGAAAATTCAAGAACAACTTTCTACTAAGATAGCCCAATTAAAATCTAAAGTTGGACGTACTCCTGGTTTAGCGGTGTTGATGGTTGGGGATAATCCCGCCAGCGCTGCTTATGTCCGCAATAAGGAACGAGCTTGCACTAAGGTGGGAATTACTTCGTTTAACCGACATTTCCCTACAGAAACCAGTTTTAAGGAACTTCAAGAAGTTATTCATAATTTAAATTCTGACGAAGGAGTTGATGGGATTTTAGTACAGCTTCCTCTGCCTCGTCATTTGGATGCAGTAGCTCTACTACATCAAATTGCCCCGGAAAAAGATGTTGATGGACTCCATCCGCTGAATTTAGGAAAATTGTTAAGGGGAGAGCCGGGATTACGCAGCTGTACACCTGCGGGGGTAATGCGTTTGTTAGAGGAATATTCGATTCCCTTGGAAGGCAAACATGCTGTAGTATTGGGACGTTCGATTTTGGTAGGTAAACCAATGTCGATGATGTTATTAGCAGCGAATGCCACCGTTACTATGGCTCATTCGCGCACTCAAAATTTACAAGATATTACAAAAAATGCCGATATTCTAGTGAGTGCGGTGGGAATTCCTCAATTAATTACTGCCCAAATGGTGAAAGAGGGCGCAGTTGTGGTAGATGTGGGGATAAACCGCATAACTGATGAAAACGGCAAAAGTCGCTTAATTGGTGATGTCAGGTTTGATGAAGTTGCAACCGTTGCAGATTATCTTACCCCAGTACCTGGTGGTATAGGACCTATGACTGTTGCCATGTTGTTGGAAAATACTGTTGACAGTTATCAGTTAGCAAGTAGCAAGTAGCAAGTAGCAAGTAGCAATGCCCTATGCCCAATCCCCAATTGTAATTCAAGATTTTTGGCGCTAAAGCGCAACTACGAACCAATTACCAGGAAATTAAGGAGCACGAGTCAATGGTTGCAACGGATAATCTGACAAAAGATGGAACGGAATCTCAAGAATCAAAGTTTGATTTATCGGTTTATCTTAAGGAACGAAAAAAACTTGTAGAAACAGCTTTGGATAATTCCATTGCTGTAGTTTATCCAGAGAAGATTTATGAGTCAATGCGCTATTCTCTTTTAGCTGGAGGCAAGCGCCTACGTCCAATTTTATGTCTGGCTACTTGTGAAATGACTGGTGGCAATACCGAAATGGCAATGCCCACGGCTTGCGCTTTGGAAATGATTCACACCATGTCTTTAATTCACGATGACCTCCCGGCAATGGATAATGATGATTATCGTCGCGGTAAGTTAACCAATCACAAAGTATATGGCGATGATGTGGCAATTTTAGCCGGGGATGGTTTGTTGGCTTACGCATTTGAATATGTAGCAAGTAACACTCAAAATGTCCCGGCAACTCAAATTTTACAGGTGATTTCCCGTTTGGGGCATGCGGTGGGTGCTGCTGGTTTAGTGGGGGGGCAAGTTGTAGATTTGGAAATGGAAGGAAAAACAGATGTTTCCTTAGAAACTTTGAATTTTATCCACAACCATAAAACAGCCGCCCTTTTAGAAGCCAGTGTCGTTTGTGGCGGCATCTTATCGGGAACATCTCCAGAAGACATTCAAAAACTGGAACGCTATTCGCGAAATATTGGACTTGCATTTCAGATAGTTGATGATATTCTGGATATCACCGCAACCCAAGAACAATTAGGTAAAACTGCTGGCAAAGATATAGAAGCACAGAAAGTTACCTATCCCAGTCTTTGGGGTTTGGAAGAATCGAAGAAACAAGCACAACTGCTTGTAGAAGCTGCTTGTGCTGAATTAGAATCCTTTGGAGAGGAAGCTAAACCTTTAGTTGCCCTTGCCTATTTCATCACCAGTCGCAATAACTAATTCAATTTTTAGATTTGGAATGTGAATAAGTAGTGTCCCACACTTCCTCACGCGCACAACCGCTGCTAATATTACCCTAATTTAACCGTAATACCATGCAAGACATAGGCAATATCCTTGACAACCACGTACTAATAGTTGCCTTGATAGCTTGTTTCACCGCCCAGGGTTTAAAGCTCTTAATCGAGTTGATCAAGAACCATAAAGTGAGTGTGAGTGTTTTAGTGACAACTGGAGGTATGCCCAGCGCTCATTCGGCTTTAGTAACGGCTTTGGCTGCTGGTGTCGGACAAACTATCGGCTGGGCTTCCCCGGAGTTCGCTTTGGCTGCTATTTTCGCGATTATTGTAATGTACGATGCTGCTGGAGTCCGTCAAGCTGCGGGAAAACAAGCACGCATCCTTAACCAGGTGATTGATGAAATGTTTCACGATCATCCAGAAATAGCTGCCGAGCGTCTCAAAGAATTACTTGGACATACACCCTTTCAAGTCATAGCCGGTTCGGCTTTGGGTGTCACCGTTTCTTGGTTAGCTCAAGCAGCTTATTAAAAGGTTAGTGGTTAGTGGTTAGTGGTTAGTGGTTAGTGGTTAGTGGATAGTGGTTAGTGGTTAGTGGATAGTGGTTAGTGGATAGTGGTTAGTGGTTAGTGGTTAGTAGAACAACTATCAACCATCAACTATCAACTATCAACCATCAACTATCAACTATCAACCATCAACTATCAACCATCAACTATCAACTATCAACCATCAACTATCAACTATCAACCATCAACTATCAACTATCAACTATCAACTATCAACTATCAACTATCAACTAATTCGGCAAGTTAACAACGGAACGCAATAGCATTACTTTTTCACTATCAACGATGATGGCGAAAAAGCCGCGTTTGGAAAGTTCTTCTAAAGTTTGATAGGCTTCTTTTTGATCGCTAGTGTAAGTTGCTAATAAATAAGGTCGTCTTCCATAAGCAACAAAACCTACGTCTCCTTTAACAGCTTTACCAACATCAGATGCTAATTGAGGACGATTGTAGTAATCTACTAATACAGCGTAACCACTACCCAAGCGGCGAGGTTTGTAGCTAACAGTACTTGCTTGCGCTCCTTGAGTTCCTGCTTGAGATGGTGTTGGTGTACCTGTAGGTCTTGTGGTAATTATTGCAGATAAGCCAGCAGAATCTTTAATATATCTTGCCCAGCGATTGGCATCGTCAATTTTCTTAAATCCACCGATACGGGTAACTGTATCGTCAAGATATTTACAGGTATTGGTTTTAATTTTTGTTGGCAAAACCCGCTTTAATTGGGTTTGATTATCTTTTGTAGGACTAACTACTAATAATAAATATTCGCCCATTCTGGGAGCTTGACAAGTAGGAGTGTTTGCTTGGGCTGAGCCAGAATTTATACCGCATAGCAAACCCGCTGTTGATAAAACTAGAGCGGTTGGTATTTTAAATTTGCTTAAAATACTTGAATTAATCGGATTCATGAATTTTATTCCCCTAAAACACGCCATAGTAAAAAAACTTTATCAATATTTCTTGATTTCTTCTAAAGCTGAAATTTCCCTCATTAACTAGTTTTAGTTACTACTAAATCGGGCGGGGGATGAGCCGCACCCGCTTCTAGAGAAGATAAGAATGTAACTATTCGCACCCATCAATACGATGTATTTTACTAGAAATCTACGACCTAAGAAACAGGAGATAGAGATGCTAAAGCATTGGGAATTTCTGGTGATGGTGCTTGAAATTCTCCCACTACCACATATTCCAAACGTAGCTTCAACCAAGTAATAAATTGAGAATTGGTAGAAACCACGGCTGCTGCTGGCTGGGGACACTTAGCTTTAATTTCAGACATTGCCGCAACTTCGAGAAAAGCTGGCTGTTTAACTAACCAAAAATCGATTTCTTTCTCTTGTTCGTGGTAATAACGGGTACGCTCCTTCAAAACCTCTTCAAAAGGTTCCTCTTCTAATAAAAAGCGTTGAGAAGCTAGTACGTAATGATATGTTTGCATTGTCACCCTTGTTCGATTTAATAGTTGACGGAATTAATTAAACAAATAATCGGGACACAGCATATATTACTGCGTCCGAGCGCAATTTAATTTGAAGAATTGAAAGAATTAGTTAATTTTTTGAACGGACAGCTAGTTGCTAGCTGCTGCGATGTTGGCTCTATCTGTCTTCCGGAGAAAAATCTTTTGATTGTAGCCCATATTGAATTATCGTTTTGATGTTTTCCACCGCTCGTCAGCTTGGCAAGAAACTGAGTGTTGTCAAAGTAGTGTTCAACATTGATAATTTTCAAGTCATCGGTAACGCGGGCGATGCTCATTCCTATTATCTCCACAACTTCCCCTGTAGGAGCATAGTCTTTATATGCACCATTAAAAGTTCCCCAATGCCGCCATTTAAATGTAACGTTTGGTGGAGAACTGTAAACTTCCAAGACTTCCCATAAAAAACCTTTGGGGAATGCGCTTCGGAATAGTCTTCCGGATGACTCAAAGTTTTCCTCAGAGGCTTTGTATTCTCCAGCTTCACCAATAAATAAGTTATAAGTTCCTTTCTCAGAAACATCTTGGGCAGTAAATTCTTCACCACCGTTGCTACTCATACGAAATTTTTCGTTGACAACCGATAACCACTGTTTAGTATTGGTTTTGAAAGAAACTTCCAATTCAAAAGCTCTCACCAAATTTTCCACAATAGCCCCGAGGGAACCCATCGGATGATGAATTAAACTTTCGGCAGCCAAACCTTGATTCGACTCAGAATAATCGGGGGGTTTACCACCACGCCATTCCGAGTCGATACTTCCTGCAATTACCTTGTCTCTCTCCTGTACCCATAAAGGCAGATTCTGAGATTGTGTTGCGCTCATATCAAACTTTCTTCCGGGCTGTATATCAATAAAATTAAGGAATTTCGCAGTTTAAACCCCGAGATGAAGCCTTAAAAAAACTCGCTGGCTTATTATAGAGAGATGCCGCTCTTCAACACGAGTTAACTTGTTTTAAAGCCTGCCCCTGCATTTTACGGAAATTGTAACCCTTTTATTGATTATCAATTATCAAGATATTTTTACTGTTCGCTGCTTACCATTCATTTAATATAGCCGTTTTTAGATGAGTCGAATACACTCGCTAACCTCACCCCGCCCTTCCGGGCACCCCTCTCCTTGTTAAGGAGAAGGGAAGGGGAAAATTGTTAACACTAACTAATAACTGTCATGGTACTGTTAACTGTTAACTGTCAATATTTCCCGTGCATAATTTGTTTCATTTCTTTGACGGCTCTTTCCATGCCAACCAAAGCAGCACGGCTGACAATAGTATGACCGATATTAAGTTCTTCCATGCCTTCGATGCTAGCGAGGGGATAAACGTTGGTATAGGTAAGCCCATGTCCGGCATTGACTCGCAATCCTGCTTCTCTGGCTTGATTGCAACCGTATGCTAATAAATCCAACTCCATATTTCTCGTAACTTCATTTTTCGCTTCTGCATATCTTCCCGTATGCAACTCAATAAATTTAGCTTGTACCTTGACAGATGCTTCAATTTGTGATTCTTCGGCATCAATAAATAAACTTACGGGAATGCCAGCACTTTGCAATTTGTCTACTATATGACCTATTCTATCAAGTTGACCGTCAATATCTAAACCGCCTTCTGTGGTCACTTCCTCGCGCTTTTCCGGTACTAGAGTTACATAATCGGGCTTAATATCGAGGGCGATCGCTAACATTTCATCGGTAGCAGCCATTTCCAGATTCAGGTGAGTTCTAACAGTTTCTCGCAGAATTCGGACATCTCTGTCTTGAATATGCCTTCTATCTTCCCTTAAATGTACGGTAATACCATCAGCACCACCCAACTCAGCCAGCACCGCAGCCGCAACGGGATCTGGTTCCACCGTCCGTCGAGCTTGTCGAATAGTGGCAATATGATCGATATTTACACCGAGTGTTAGCACCCCTGTTTTCTCCCGTTCGCAGTTTGCAGTTTACATAAAAACTGATTTTACCAGAATTGGGAATTGGGGATTGGGCATTGGGGATTGGGCATTGGGGATTGGGGATTGGTAATGGGTAATTGGTAATTGGTAACTGTCATGGTACTGTCATGGTACTGTTGCCTTCTTTCTTAAACCAAAGATAAATAAATAAAACAAACTACATTTAATCAAAAACCATATTACTCCCCATTGCGGTTCGCCAATTTCTTTAATTAACCACATAGCAGGTACGGGTACTGCTGAATCTTTTGTGCTGACAAATAATATGATGAATAAGTTATTTGCAGCATGAACACCTAAAGCTAGTTCTAATCGATTATCTTTGAGAGTTAATAAGGAACAAAACACACCAAAAGCAAAGTAGTATAAAGCCATCCATAATAATCCTCTTTGAATTTCTGGATTGCCTAAATGGGGTAGCATAAACAAAAAACCATTAATAATCATTAGTAGTAATGGCTGTTTTGTAATTAATCCGAAGCCTTGCAATATATAGCCGCGAAAAAATAACTCTTCGGCAGAAGTTTGTATGGGGGTTAATACAACAGCGCAAGCAAGTAAAATCAACCATTCAACTGGTTTAAAAGCAAATTCTAAATTGTTTGGCTGCAATATATAACCGATAGCAAAAATAACAAATTGAATTAAAAGCCAGACTCCAAATCCTTGCAAAAAGCGTTGCCATTGAATTTTGGCATCTGCACCAACTAAAGTTAAAAAACGACGTTGATGCAGCCACCGCACACTCAGAAATATTCCGAGCATAAAAAACAGAAATTGAATGTTTATAATTAAGTAAACTTCTAGCGAAGGTGTTCTTAAAAAAGTTTCTACTTGCTTTACCAACTCCGCCTGACTCAATCCTTGATTTGCTAAAATTGAAAATATTAAAAGACCTGAGACTATACCACCTAATAATAACCAGAAAAACAGTATAATAATTGTTCCTAATAGATAGCGCCACCAACTGTTTTTACCTTGTCGTGCGGCATCTAGATAAGTTTGACTCATTTGCTGAAATTTATAAACTATTTACTCTTAATTTAATCTTAAAAAACTTTGATTACTTCTATAATTTTATTTATGTATCAGTATAGTCAAAAATAAAACTAATTATAATTAGCATAAATACACATATTTTTACATTCAAATTATGTTTTAATTGCAATCAGCATTGAAATAAAATTTAAAAATGCAATATTATTTAAAGAATATTAATATTATGTATTTTGAGTGAGGTAATTAAAAATGTGGTTAGACAATAAAGATTCAATCGAGTACGAAGTATTTAAACAGTACAGTTCGGCTTTAAGGGCTTTGGGTGTAAATTTTAAAACTGCTGAAGTATGGGAAGCTTTAGAAGATAGTTCTTACGGACTCGAAGATGCCTTAAGAGCAGCAATTAGCTATATATTATGGTTGCGGGAACAAAACTATGAATATTATGCCAGCGTTATTCTGGTGCGATCGCTAAATGAGAAATGGAAACCAGTAAAATGGCGCGATGAATATCTGGATTTACCAAATTTAAAGTCTCCTGGACAAAAATGGTGGGAAGGTGCTGCAAAAATGTGGGGATACGATAAGCGCAATCAACTTGTTTCCGATATTGTTTATGAGAACGGTAAAGAATATATTGTGTTTATGAATGGTAAAGAAATGTTGATAGAAACTGCTTGGCGTTGGGGTTGGGAAAGAGTTTTAGATTATGCTAGTTCTTAGGGCATTGGGAATTGGTAATTGGTAATTGGTAATTGGTAATTGGTAATTGGTAATTGTTGACTGTTCACTGTTGACTGTTCACTGTTCAGACGATTGATGATTAATTTAAAATTCAAAATCTAAAAAACAAAATTTAAAATTTAAATTATAAAATCTTATGACTTCACTTACATTAAACTTAAATCCGATAATCAAACTGACGCGAGAACAGTTTTATCAACTGTGTGAAACAAACCCGGAATTAAAACTAGAACGTAACGCTGAAGGGGAATTAATTGTTATGCCACCGACGGGAGGAGAAACAGGGAGAAGTAACTCTAGTATTAACGCTCAAATATGGTTTTGGAATGAAGAAAAGCAACTCGGCGAAGTTTTTGATTCTTCAACTGGATTTACATTACCATCTGGTGCAGACCGTTCGCCAGATGTTTCTTGGGTAGAAAAGTCTCGTTGGAACGGTTTAACAAAGGAACAAAAATAAAAATTTATTCCTCTTTGTCCCGATTTTGTAATTGAAATAATGTCACCTTCTGACAATTTGAAAAAATTGCAAAATAAAATGCTTGAATATATTGAAAATGGCTGCCGTTTGGGTTGGCTAATAAAACGTAAAAAACAGGAAGTAGAAATTTATCGTCGGGATAAAGATGTTGAAGTTTTTACCTTGAGAGAAACTCTTTCTGGAGAAGATATATTACCTGAATTTGTCCTTAATATGCAGAAAATTTGGGGATAATATATTTTGGATAATATTGCAACAGTAACTGAGAGATTATTATCAATAATACTGAGAGGATGTTTTGAAAGCTATAAATTATACTCGACACTTTTGAGATCCCCCTCAATTCCCCGCTAAATTGGGGGACTTCAACCCCCTTTTTTAAGGGCGGAAGGGGGGATCCTCGAAGAATTTTGATAAAAACTATACTTTTCAAACATCCTCTGATATTTTTTTTTATTAATAATTACCAGTAGTTTTTTTTACGTAAAGTTAAGTATCAAAGATGCTGAAAAAGCTTAATTATAATACATACTTTTAGTATATTTTAATTAAGTAAAAAGTTGTCAACAAAAATAAAACAACCGGGTGAATATATCCGTAAATTAGCTAGGAAAAGAAAGTTATCAGCAATGATACGTTATTTTCTAGCTGCGGGTGTTGCGATTGCAACACTATGGCTATTTATTATTTACAGTACTTCTTCAATAGGAGTTTTGTTTTTATTTACGGGTTTCAGTAGTTCATACTATTTTTATCGTAGCGGTAAATACTTTGATAAACGTGCTTTAGATGCTAGACGGGGTGCTAAAGCTGAAACTGATGTAGCCGATATATTAGATGTTTTAGAATTGCAAAAATGGCAAATTGAATATAATTTGCAAATCAGAAGATGGGGAGATGCGGATATAGTGTTGCATTCACCCAAAGATAACTGGTACGTAATTGATGTTAAATCTCATGGTGGAACAAAAATATGTGAAAGCGGGCGTTTAAGAAGACGCTACGGTAAAAATATTTATGATTTTAGAGAAGGTGATTTGCTTTATAAAGTTAAAGGGCAAGCAAAAGAAGTTAAGCATTTAAAAGGTATTGACTGGGTAACTGCAATGCTTTGTTTTACCAGGGGTGGTGTAGATATTTATGATAATGAAGTTAATGGGGTTTATGTTGTGAGTTTGGGTAATTTGGTTGATACTTTGTTGAGACTTGATGATTGAATGGGGAATTGGGCATGGGTATTGAAATTATTAATTTAAATTATTCGTATTTTCGGGATAGCTGATGTTGTTGCTGATAGGGTTGAAGAAGTGTTGGAATTTCTTAATCTTGATTTTGAGGGTTTTAAGGAGTAGAGAAATATTACGAAGCTTCCACATATTCACATAAAGTAGTTGGCTCGGGAATAGATAAACCTTCCTCTCGCAAGCCTTCCAAATGAAAATTAATTGCTTCTTTTATTTGTTGATTGACTTCTTGAATAGTAGCACCAGTTGCGACACACCCAGGTAAATCTGGAACATAAGCCGAGTAATTATTAGCTGCTTTTTCAATTACAATTGCATAACGCATTAGTTTTCTTCCTCTTCTTTGATTTTGTCTTCTGTTACTTGTTCAACTTCTTCGTTTTTTGTATCTGTTTTTAATTGGGCTTGTTTCAAGATACTATTTAATGTTCCTGGTGCTAAATCGTCGGATAATTTTCCTGGTACTGTTACCAAACCTAATTTTGTAGCGTGCTTGTACTGACGATGACTTCCCTTAGTTCTCGCAAGATACCAACCATCTGCTTCTATAAGTTTAATTATTTTTCGGACTTTCATGTATAAATGCAATAATTTTTATTGGCTTTGATTAAACATATTATCCCCTTTTGCTCATATCAATAAGTTGTTTTATTATAGCTTAAACTCTTTAATTTATTACCAATTAAATGGATTTAATCTTTTTTCTAATTTTTTCGTTTGTTTTACTTTTAATTAGCGCTTTCAAGGGATATTTTATTGTTTATCCTTTGCTAGTTTCTATAACTGCTTTGTTTTTCTTACTTTTAAAAAGAGGATTTACGTTAAATAAACTATTTGCTTTAGCTTGGGCTGGGAGTAAAAAATCTTTCTCGGTTATATACATTCTCCTATTAATTGGAGCAGTGATAGCAATCTGGATGACAGCAGGAACTGTACCGGCTATTGTCTATTATGGAATTCAATTTATTAATCCTTCTTATTTTATTGTTTCAGCTTTTATTTTGTCTCTTTTGGTTTCTTTATTAATCGGTACCTCCTTCGGAACAGTAAGTACAATTGGGATTGCTTTAATGATTATGGCAAGTGGGAGTAACGTAAATCCTCAAATTACTGCGGGTGCGATTATTGCAGGTGCTTATTTTGGCGATAGATGTTCTCCGATGTCTTCTAGTGCAAATTTAATTGCGATAATTACTCAAACGAAAATCCACAGGAATGTTAGAAGGATGCTAGTAACAACTGTTTTTCCTTTGGTTGTTTCTACAATAGTTTATTTACTGATTTCTATTGCTAATCCTGTAGAATTTGAGCGTCAAAATATTACTGATGAAATTGCTAGATTATTTAACATTAATCCGATTGTACTTTTACCAGCGTTTGCGATTTTATTACTTGCTTGGTTGCGGGTGGAAATCAAAATATCTATGTTGGTAAGTATATTAATTGGTTTATTTCTGAGTATATTTATTCAAGGTTATTCTTTGACTGAAATTTTTCGATATATTTTTCTCGGGTTTGAATTAACGGAAGATAGTAATTTGAAAAATATTATTCTGGGAGGTGGTATACTTTCTATGGCTAGAGTGTCTCTAGTTGTGATTGTTTCTACAGCATTTGCTGGAATTTTTGCCGGAACTAAAATTTTAGAATATGTACGGGTTTATTTAAATAAAGCTAAATCGAGGTCTAATTTATTTTTAGGTACGAATCTTGTAGGTATAGCTGCCGCTGGATTTGGTTGTACTCAAACAATTGCAATTCTGTTAACCGAAGAGTTAGTAAAAGATAATTATCACGAAAATCAATTAGATAATTATCAACTTGCGGTGGATTTAGAAAATTCTGTAGTTGTGCTTTCTCCTTTAATTCCTTGGAATATTGCCGGTTTGATTCCAGCTACTATTTTAATGACAGATTCGGGATTTATTCCCTTTGCATTTTATCTTTATTTCGTGCCTTTATTTAATTATTTTGATTTAACAATTAAGGAAAGAGCTAGTACCCGCGTAAGTAAGAAGTAAGAAGTAAGAAGTAAGAAGTAAGAAGTAAGAAGTAAGAAGTAAGAAGTAAGAAGTAAGAAGTAAGAAATATAAAGG
>JBCBPQ010000127.1:0-20208 GCA_039820645.1 Cyanobacteria bacterium J06633_8
AAACACTTGCGGTGGACGGGTTCCCCGGCATAAGCAAAGTGTTGAACCCGAAGGGGTTCCCCGACTTGTAGCAAGTGGCGTGGATTTAGGGGGATCTAAAAATTTGTGGTTGTATTTATGACTTCCCAAACATCCTCTAAGATAGTTGAGCAATGAATCTCAATAAAAGCGCAAATTGCGATTATGCAAGCAATAACATGGAGGAATGCACAGCACTTTGAAGCGAAGGTTGCAGTTAAGAGGCAACTACAGTATCACTGGTTCAAAGGGTACTTTTATCACTCTAGGATGCTTTGGTCGTTTTGGCAGATTTGGCTCTGGAAAATCAACCGGTTCAATCGGCTCAATCGGAGGAAGCCCCTTGGGTAAATTATTTTTTTTGTTTTTGAAAAATTTGTAGTCGTCTATAGAAATTGTTTTACCACCGATTACCTGCTCCATTTCACCATTTTCTAATTCATTGAGAAATGTTTCTGAATCGTTAAACAGTTCGGTGTCGTCTAATTTGACATCGTTGATTTGAATTTTAGCCATTTTAAACACGTTTCCTGGGATTTTTTACTTTTGTAGAAAAATAGCAATTACAATTTTTTTCGCATAAATCAACGTTAAACAAACAGCCATTACATTGAACATATGCCTAAAAAAATCCGTAAATAGCGATAAAATCTTAGCGTTATCTACAGTTATTTTATTTTGGCACATCATGGTAAAATCAAAACTCTACCATTAGTCATAGTGACAGCGGTCAACCTTTATACGCAGTAATTGCAAAATTCCTTATCCTAAATCTCTTATATTTTTTGTTTTAAATCAAGAAGGTATTAGAAATTTTAATCAGTTTTTCTTTTGAGGATGGCTGAGTTTAAATGTCATACATCCATGCAAAATGAGCCTTTTGCGTTTTAAAGCTATAAACTTTAAAAAAAAATCTTATTAGATAAATAAATACTTTCTTGCAGAACTCATCTCTGATTGGATTTTTTCTAACTATATGGCTGAACTGTCAATCATTTTTTTAAATCTAATTACTAATTCCTAATTACATATTATCTATACTGATAGATATAATCAGCTTTTAACCGAAGACGATATCGTCCATTCTCTATTAATATTTGCATTTATGACTGACATAATGTAAAGATTTTTACTCATTTGCTAGCAACCTTCACCCCATGTATAAATTATGAGGTGAAGTTTTTTATTTAAAAGTAGCTTAGAGGACTACTGGACAAGGATAGAAGTAATCTTTAATAGGGTAAAACGGCTTTTCATGATGAATGGGCTTGGGATACCAACAAATTGGCTTAATTGGCTTAATTGGGTAACAAATTGGCGGATGAGGAATGTAAACAGTAGTTATTACCTGAGGATGATCGCTTATCTCTAATTTGATGTCAATTGAAACCTCATGAAGAGATTCTTTACTTAAACTTAAGCCACCGACTATTTGTTCTGTTTCACTATCTTTTAATTCAGTCAAAAATGTTTCTGAATCATTAAATAGTTCGCTGCCATCGAGCTTGATATCATTTATTTGAAATTTCGACATTTGGAAACTCCTATTTTTTTGTAATCAGAGAAAAATCATTATCACGAAGGTTTATGTAACTCTTTCTATGTAAATTTTCATTAGCTGATTTACCCACTACGCAACTATAGCAAGTGGAACCATTGCAAAACATATCCAAACCGCAGCCTTGATGTTATCACCAGGCTGAGTTTTTACTTTATGACATATCAGTTTTATTCATGCAAAGGCATAGCCAGCAATGAATAGAGAAAGTTGCATTTGGTGTAATTAGATTATTTCTATGTAAAAAATATCCTATATTTCTTAGTAAAAATCAAGCGGGTATTATAAATTGTAATATTACTTGTAATATCCTGTGGTTTCAGTTCTAAAAGAATATAAATTACAAACAAAATCTTATTAATTTAATTACAAAGCTTTAAAGCATCTTCATGAAAAGGTGTGTTAGCTTAAAAAAAGTGCTTTAAAATCGATAAATATCTAAAGGTTTAATTGAGTATAGATATCCTCAGAATCGGCATTAAGATAGCTGGACTGCAAATCGATTTCTGTGATAGAAAAGTGATTAAGAATAGACTGAATTCGTTCTGAAGGTGAATTATCTCCCCGATACCAAGCATCTAATAATCCATTGGCAATAACTTGACAGCGATTCATACCAAAGCTCTCAGAAGAGTTAAACTTTTTATTTGATTCCTCTGCTAATGCTAAACCTGGAGCTAAATATTTAGCAAACAGTGGAATCTCTGCTTTAAAATAAAATTTATTTTCTTGATATACAATCTGTAATACTTCTCTAACTGCTTGAAAATCTCTTTTATCAAAATACAAAACACCACAATCGTAGCGCTCGTAATCTTTAGGGTTGTATAAGACTTTAAAATAACCAGGAATTGCTAATTCATTAAAATACTTTGTCAGGCTAGCCATGACTGTCACAGCACCTTCAAGAGTCAAATGAAAGTAAATTCGTACTATCGTAGGCTGCTCTTCTGAAATCTCAGAATAATATAATCCCATGTTGCTTACAGCTACATAAAAACCATTTTGGACTAAATTTTTCGGCATTTTGACAGCAACATAGTCCCCTACAACCGCAGCTTGATGTTTGGGTTGGAGATGTTTTTCACGTTTAATATGTAATCTTAAGTCCTTTTTCTTGACAGCTAAACTACCGTCAACTTCTTCTTTAAGAATATGCCAGCCGGGTTCAAAGTAGCCTTTGCCAAGGTTACTTTGATGTAATCTTTCGTAGAATTCTAAATCAACTCCGAGAAAAGTATTATTTTCAAACTTTGGTGATGTATGATGTTCTTCACTATTTAATTTTAAATAACTTTGCATAGAACCGTTATAATAAATGCCATAAAGAAAATTTCTCAGTCGCAAACTAAGATACTTCTGTTGTATATTTTCTGGCATTTTCTGAAAATGCATAACTGCATCATCTGAAATTGTGTAAGGCTTATAATCTGGATGATGAATAGAAAAATTCGAGTTAATTTCAAGTCTATAAACAACATCTTTGAGAACATCTACAAGTCTCTTGGTTGATTCGTTAGTAGTTTGAATGAAGAGAGAATCAAAAAAATCCATAGTAGCACCAGTGAATATAGAACAGTTTTAGCCAAGGTTATCCTCAAGCTACAGCAACATACATAGAACTTACGTAACTTGCATATTTTCTTGTAGGGTGCTGTGACACTTATAGAAATTATGAACGCAGTAACAAGGTTTGTGGTGTCACGCACCAACCAGCTATTGTGACAATCACCAGAGTCTTGATACAAATAGCAATTACCAATCTTGCTAAATAAACATGATAATTTGCTCAAATTAATTCCGAGGCAGTAGTACCAAAAATTGTCGGTATTGAATGTTGTGGACGACATATTAAAGACTTAGCAACTTGCAGCATTGCAATACCTGTATTGTCAAAGATTTTTTGGAACTGAATTGTTGCATAAATTTGTTGAATCAAAATAAATCCTGCAAATTGTACCGTCGTTTCTAAAAAGTCGGGACGATATTTTAAAATCATAGGAAACATTTTGAAATAAGCTTTTTGCAAAGCTGCCATGGAAGGTTGCAGTTTTGCTAAGGGTATAACTGCCGAGCCTAAAGATTCTTCAATAGTCATTGATTGACAAACAACCAAACTATTAAGCCATATCTGTAAATAATTACCGATAAGAGTTCCTAAATCAAAGCAAGGATCTCCCCAGCTAAAACGTTCCCAATCGATGATTCGCAGCATGTTTTTATCGGATTGCTGCCAATCTTTATTTAGGAGGATGTTATTAAATTTGAGATCGTTATGGGTAAAGCAACAGGGTTTGAAAGCATTCCCTAATTCAGCCATAGCTTTTTCTAAGCTTTCGTATTTCTGATAAAGGGAAAAGAATTTCAATGCTTGTGCGGGTACTTCACCAAAAATCTCTGGCTCGATTCGTTCCCAAGTTTCAATCAAGCGATGCACTTGATGAGTTCTTTCATATTCAGTTGTAGTAATTAAAAATTCTTGATAGTTTTGGCAATCGTAACTATCTCTGTGGAAAACTGCGAGTATTTCGCCTATTCGGGTAGCAATTTCTACGGGAAAGCTATTTCGCTGAGTATAAAAATCATACAAGTCTAAGTAACTATCTAAATATCGCAAGATAATTATATGATTTTCCTTATCAAACCATAGCAAATCCGCAATTAAATTGTTTAAATTATTTAGTTGAGGAAAATTACGTATAACTTCTTGAATTTGCCATTCCCTTAAAAAATCACCATTTACCTTACCTTCTCTATCGTGTATTTCTTGCTTAACTAAAAGCCGCGTATCATTATCGAAGGTAATTAAAAGGTTAAAGTTTTTAGCTGGTATATTTTCAATCTTACTTATAACTTCTTTGGAATCATCTAATACATTAGACTGAATTAAATAATCAGATATATTCTCAGAACTTAGTAGAAACACCATGTAGAAACACCATAAAATTTTACAAACACGGTTTGATTAACAAAAAATTCACCGTCATTGTCACCCTAAACTAATTATCAACTAACAACTAACAACTAACAACTAACAACTAACAACTAACAACTAACAACTAGCAACTAACAACTAACAACTAACAACTAACAACTAATTACTTTATATGTATTGGTATAAAGGCGAATTAATTAAATCCGAAACTATCGGATTACCAATCAACGAACCGGGTTTATTATTTGGAGCAACAATTTTTACAACTTTAAGAGTATATGAAAATTCCCTTGATAGCCGTTTAACTAACTGGCAAGCTCATCATCAACGCCTTGTTTCTTCCGTGAAAACCCTCGACTTTCAACAACCATCGTGGCAAAATATCCGCCGTGGTGCAGAAATTCTCATAAATAATCATTATCCAATTCTGAGAATTACCCTGTTTCCCGACGGCAGTGAATGGATAATTGGTAGGTTAATACCTTCATATTTGCCAGAAAAACAAAAGTATGGTGTAAACGTAACTATTGCTAACCCAGAACAATATCGCAGTTTACCTATTCATAAAACGGGAAATTATTTAGCCCCGTGGTTGGCGAAAAAAAATGCTTTAAAACAAAATGCTGATGAAGCAATTTTAACTGACGCTGGGGGAAATTGGTTAGAAACTACTACCGGTAATCTTTGGGGATGGCATGATGGCTGTTGGTATACTCCCCCATTAAGTACGGGAATCTTACCCGGAATTATGAGAGAACAACTTATAAATTGGTTGCGAAAACATCAACATCAAATCAAAGAAGAACCCTTTACCTCACAACTAGTTCAGAGATTTGCAGCCCTAGCCTACACCAACTCTGTAGTGGAAATACTACCAATACACCAAGTCATCCACTCGATGGTAAAGCTAAAATATGATCCCAGGCACTATAGTTTTAAGGAATTACGAAAATATTTACTAGCATGATGTGTACGCATTCTGGTATACGTTAAGATAAGTTAACATAATTCTTAAAAATTCCATCTCGTTTTAGAGACGCGAAAAGAAAAAAAAACAGGAGGATTGACCTCGGTGAATAATAAAAGATGGAGAAATGCGGGGCTGTACGCGCTGCTTTTTATTGTTGTAATTGCTTTAGGAACGGCATTTTTTGATAATAATCAAGCTCAAAGCCGTGATTCATGGCGTTACAGTGAATTTATCCAAGCAGTTCAAAAGGACAAAGTAGAAAAAGTCAGTTTAAGTTCCGATCGCTCTACCGCTTTGGTACAACCGAAGTATGACACTGACAAAAAAGTAGTCACCTTGGTAGATGACCCGGATTTAATCAATACTTTAACCAAGCATAACGTCGATATTTCTGTATTGCCTCAAACCGATGAAGGTTTTTGGTTTAAGGCGCTTAGCAGCTTGTTCTTCCCCGTATTGCTTTTAGTTGGTTTGTTCTTTTTACTACGACGCGCTCAAAGCGGTCCTGGTAGCCAAGCCATGAACTTTGGTAAGTCAAAAGCCAGAGTGCAAATGGAACCACAAACCCAAGTTACCTTCAGTGATGTTGCTGGTATCGACCAAGCCAAGCTGGAGTTAAACGAAGTAGTAGACTTTCTAAAGAATGCCGATCGCTTCACTGCTGTTGGTGCAAAAATTCCTAAAGGTGTACTCTTAGTTGGACCTCCTGGAACAGGTAAAACTTTGTTAGCTCGTGCGGTAGCTGGTGAAGCTGGGGTTCCTTTCTTCTCCATCTCCGGTTCTGAATTTGTAGAAATGTTTGTGGGTGTGGGTGCTTCCCGCGTTCGCGATTTATTCGAGCAAGCTAAAGCTAATGCCCCCTGTATCGTATTTATCGATGAAATTGACGCGGTAGGTCGTCAGCGGGGTGCTGGTTTAGGTGGTGGTAACGACGAAAGAGAACAAACCCTCAACCAGTTGCTTACCGAAATGGATGGTTTTGAAGGTAACACCGGAATCATCATTATTGCTGCTACAAACCGTCCTGATGTACTCGATGCAGCATTATTACGTCCCGGACGTTTTGACCGTCAAGTAGTAGTTGACCGCCCAGATTATGCTGGTAGAGTTGAAATTCTTAAAGTTCACGCTCGCGGCAAGACTTTAGGAAAAGACGTAGATTTAGACAGAATTGCTCGTCGTACTCCCGGTTTCACTGGTGCGGATTTATCCAACTTACTCAACGAAGCCGCAATTTTAGCAGCACGTCGCAACTTAACAGAAATTTCGATGGACGAAATCAACGATGCCATCGACCGCGTATTAGCTGGTCCGGAGAAGAAAGACCGGGTAATGAGCGAAAAACGCAAAGAGTTGGTAGCATACCACGAAGCCGGTCACGCTTTAGTTGGTGCTTTGATGCCTGACTACGATCCAGTACAAAAAATCAGCATTATTCCTCGCGGACGTGCGGGTGGTTTAACCTGGTTTACTCCTAGCGAAGACCGTATGGACAGCGGTTTATACAGTCGTGCTTATTTGGAAAACCAAATGGCTGTAGCTTTGGGTGGACGTATTGCAGAAGAATTAATTTACGGCGAAGAAGAAGTTACCACAGGTGCTTCCAACGACTTACAGCAAGTAGCTAATGTAGCTCGTCAAATGGTAACTCGCTTCGGTATGAGCGATAATCTTGGCCCTGTTGCACTTGGTCGTCAGCAAGGTAACATGTTCCTCGGTCGCGATATCATGTCAGAGCGCGATTTCTCAGAAGAAACCGCAGCTACCATTGATTCGGAAGTCCGCGACTTAGTTGATGTTGCTTACAACCGTGCAAAGACAGTTTTACAAGAAAACCGTAATATTCTTGATAAATTAGCAGAAATGTTAATTGATAAAGAAACTGTAGATGCTGAAGAATTGCAAAGTTTGTTAGCAAGCAATGATGTAAAAACAGCAGCTTTTGCTTAATTCAGTTAACAGTGAACAGTTAATTCGAGACTGTTAATAAATATAAAGCGAGGTAGTTCTAGTATGTTCTAGAATTGCCTCGTTTTTTTATGTATTCAAGCGTATGAATAATTGATAACAAGTTAGGTTCATTAGTTATTATCTAACCCGATTGAAAAGATGGCGGTTATTACCTATTACTCATAAATACTCATTACTCATTACTCATTACTCATTACTTATTACTCATTACTCAACCCCCACGATATGATAACTGTTTAACCGAACATGATATGAATAATTAAAATATCACCCCCAAGGGTACTTAATTTGGTCGGGAATTCTAACTGTAGTCATGGAAGTTAAGTCATGTAATAAATTATTTATTAATAGGTTGAATTAACTAATGACTAATGCAATTGATTGTCCTACCTTTAAACCTACTCTAAGAATTGGCAATAGCGGTCAAGATGTGAAAGAGATGCAAAAACGTCTCAAAAAAAGATTTGCATCTATTTATGCTTCTAATTTGCAAATAGATGTTGATGGTATCTTTAGTTCGCAAACTGAAAGGGCGGTTAAATATCTTCAATGTTTAGCTTTTCTAGAGACAACAGGAATTACAGATGCAGCTACTTGGAATTTTATCTGTGATGGAGTGAAAAGCTTACCTATTTTGCGACAAAATAGCACGGGAAATAAGGTTAAGTTGTTACAGGAAACTTTGAAGGATTACGACTTTTATCATGGTGCAATAAATGGACATTTTGATGCTAATACAGAAATCGCCGTCAAAGCTTTTCAAGCTGATTATGATTTGATTGCTGACGGTATCATTGGTGAGAAAGGTTGGGCTACATTAATCCATTTAAATACTCACATCGATTCTTGCTATTGTGGTTATTATGGTGGATGTTAATTACTATAATTTTGACCAGAACCTTTTATTAATTTTTTTGAACCTGTAATATCAAATCCGTTTGTATCGGAATTATCTATTCTAAACTCAAAGTAACGCGGAGGTAAGCGCAAAGGAACGCAGAGTTTTTTTAGGATGGTAGGTTGGGTTAGACAGGAAAAAGAAATCTCTTAATCTTGTCGTAACCCAACATCACTATTGCGAATAACAACAGCCCATTGCTCAGTCAAATCCTCTTTCTAATAGCAAAAGTTTTCTCAAAATTTTCTGTTGCCCTCGCAGACAACATACCTTAATATCATTAATTTAGGACTTACACAAACGAAATATTTTTTCGTAGGGTGCTGTGACACTTTGAGAAGTTTTGAACGTAGTAATAACCTTTTTACAGTGTCACGCACCAACAGATATTGTGACAATTGCGTAAGTTCTATAATTATCAAAGCTGCTCAAACAAAGCATTCCAATCAACAACAGATGGTCTTTTTCCCTTATTAACGATTTCAAAAGTCTTGTTATCACAACTTGAATTATTCAAACATTCTACACAAACGTTTGCAACATCTATTCTACTGGTGTCTCCCGTCAGTTTATCGCCAGTTCCTATTACTACATCTAGGTTTCCGTCAGTTTTTGCTCTTAATAAAGTATTTAAATCGTAGGAAGTATATGGTCCATCGATTAAACGTCCGGGGCGAATAATGGTGTAAGCTAAATTAGAATTTTTAATCGTCTCTTCAGCCTGTTGTTTTGCGTCGAGTATACCAAAACTATTTAAAATACTGTAAGGAAATTCTGTTTTACGTTCAACTCCGCAGGAAGATACAAAAACGAATTGCTTTAAATTTTTTGGTGCCACCTCCACCAAATTACTTACACCTTGAGCATCAACTTTCATCGGACTATTTTTAGCTTTGGCTTTGGCTTCTTCAGGGTTAAAAAGTAGTCCAAAATATTCAATAAAATTGGGATTTTTTTCAAATTCCCATCTTTCGGAAGGAAAAGCAGTAGTACCGCTACAGCAAATAATATGAGTTACATTATTCATTGCTGCTGGTAAGGTTTCAATATCGCGGATATCACCAACAGCAACTTCGACTTTACTATCAAACATATTTTCGGCTTTAGATGCATTGCGCGTCAAAACCCGAACTTTCAAATTTTTATCGAGCAACTTTGCTACCGTTAATTGTCCAACTCCACCTGTAGCACCCGCAACTAATACTAAATCTTCTGAAATACCTGAAGTCATGATTTTTAAGTGAGAAATAAATATCAATAGTAAGCGAGATGTATGTTCTAACCAACACACTCCGCTCACGCACTACAAGAATAGCTAATTAATTAACCCCGAAACACCTTATTTGGGGAATGGTGCGTTACGTAATATCTTGTACCATTCGGAACAAACTCAAAGAAACCCGGTTTCTAATCATGAATGTATGAATATTTCGTTCTGAAATCCAAAAGAAACCGGGTTTCTAGCACTCGTGCAAGATGTAAGTTACGGCTTTTTAATAGATATTTGTTTATCCACCTTCCATGACTTGCGCCGTGACAAACCCTACAAAAAAAACTATCAAACATTTATATAAACACAAAATCGAGGTAATTCTGTGAATACGAGAGAATTACCTCGATTTTTGAGTATTTTGATTTTGATTTTGATTGAAATGCGTTCCCAAATTTCTGCGTTTTAATCTCATCAACAATCAATACCTTGCAACCCTGAATTTCTGCTTTAAGCTTTTGTAGATGATGGCTTAAGAAATAACCATGCAACAAAAAATGTCGCTGCTGTAAACAATTGAGTTAAATCCAATGCCGAAAGATAACCATCCGACAGGGATGCAATACTTCTGTCGGTTATACCGAATAGCCAAGATGATACCCCAAATAACCAAATCCCATTTTTTAGATTGCCTATAAATGCTTTCGTTTCGGGTGATTTTTGCTTATTCATAATGTCCTATTTGGTTCAAGAAAAATAGCAAGCAGTAAGTATGAATGCCCCCATACTTCTTAATGCTTCTTAACTTCGTGACTATATGTTAATAAATCTTGCTGTAACTTGACATATAGCGCTTGATACATTTTAAAAAATCTATTTGGTTAATTTTAGGCGAGTCGTTTAAATCTTTTTGTGCCATTGATAACCAAATGATTTACAAAAGTTTATTTTTATTCAAATAATTGCATTAAAGAAGCTAAGGAATTAAGAGTATTGAATTGCTATTACCCACGCTACGCTAGACTTATAGGACTTTAATACTTGCTACCATGTCTGTCGCCAAAGAACTAAAAAGCCCAGATTTTGAAACTCCAGATTCAGCTGCTCAAGAATTAGAAACTCAAGATTTAGAGACTCCAGTTAATGTTATATTTCCCCCAGGGGATTTATATAGCGACGAACCACCTTTGGAAAGCGATTTACATTTACGGCAGATGATTCTGCTGATACAGTGTCTGGAATTATTTTGGCAAAACCGCAATGATTTTTATGTTGCCGGTAATTTGACGATTTATTACAGCGATCGCCAGCTAAAATCAGAAAAGTTTCGCGGACCAGATTTTTTCGCAGTGTTAGGTACCGAACGCAAACCACGTAAAAGTTGGGTAGTTTGGGAAGAAGATGGCAAGTATCCAAATATGATTGTAGAAATACTTTCTGATTCTACGGCAGCTACAGATCGAGATTTAAAAAAGAAAATTTATCAAGATACTTTTCGCACTCCTGATTATTTTTGGTTCGATCCCGTAAGTTTAGAATTCAATGGATTTCATTTAGTTGATGGTGAATATCAAGCATTAGAGCCAAATCCACAAGGTTGGCTGTGGAGTCAGCAGTTAGGTTTATTCATAGGAGTTTATGAAGAAAAGTTACGCTATTTTACTCCCGAAGGTGAACTAATTCCTAGCCCTGAAGAATTGGCGCAACAAGAATCCCAACGTGCCGAGCAAGAAGCTCAAAGAGCCGAGCAAGAAGCTCAACGCGCCGAGCAAGAAGCTCAACGTGCCGAGCAAGAAGCCCAACGCGCCGAGCAAGAAGCCCAACGTGCCCAACGTTTAGCGGCAAAGTTGAGAGAATTGAATATAGATATAGATGATTTATAAAATAAACTAATAAAATCCAGTCATAAAACCAAAATATTATAGCTGTGACAGGCAAGATGCCTGTCGTATAATTCAACTTAATTTAATCAAATTTCATCGGGGAATACCCATTTAGGCGGTTCCGATAATTTTTTCATTCTGGCGATTTCAGCTATTTCGAGCATTTTGTCTAATGAAGTATCTTGAATAAACTTAGATGCTTCTTCGCTATACTCTTTATTTGGACACTTATCTTCTAAAACACAACCATTGACACAAGCTTCAGCGCAATTAATTTTTTGTTCTTCCATAGTGAACTCCCCTCTTACTAATACTTTTTCAAACAGATATTAGCTTCTGGATAAATATTAGCGCGCATTCCTACTTTAAATTTTAGATAGATTTTAGATAAATTTTAGATAGATTTTAGATTTTGGATTGAAGACACAAATAACGCGAGCTAGAAGATAAAAAAATCTGAGCAAGTTAGGGAATAAAAAGATTATGGAATCAAAAATCGACATCATCCTTTCATCTCCCATACCCAATACCCAATAATCAATACCCAATGCCCAATGCCCAATGCCCAATTCGCAATACCCAATACCCAATGCCCAATGCCCAATGCCCAATGCCCAGTATCCAATGCCCAATTTAAGAAATGTCTGAAACCTTTGTTACAGCTGGAACTATAGCGGCGATCGCCACTGCTGTTGTACCGCAACAGGGTAGTGTAGGGATTGTGCGGGTTTCTGGAGAGGAAGCTGTACAAATTGCAGAATGTATTTTCCAGGCACCAGGAAAACAAGTTATGGAATCCCACCGGATTCTCTACGGTTATATTCGTCATCCCCAAACGCAAAAATTAGTGGATGAAGCGCTGTTACTAGTTATGAAAGCACCTCGTTCGTATACCCGCGAAGATGTGGTGGAATTCCACTGTCACGGCGGAATTATGGCGGTACAGCAGGTATTGAAATTATGTCTGGAACAAGGTGCCAGATTAGCTCAACCGGGGGAATTTACCTTAAGAGCCTTTTTAAACGGACGAATTGATTTATCCCAAGCGGAAAGTATTTCGGATTTAGTTGGTGCAAAATCTCCTCAAGCTGCTCAAACTGCATTAGCTGGTTTGCAAGGAAAGTTAGCTAATTCGATTCGTCAGTTACGTGCTAAATGTTTAGATATCGTCGCAGAAATTGAAGCAAGGATAGATTTTGAAGAAGATTTACCACCTTTAGACGATAAAGCAATAGTATCGGATATTGAAAAAATAACTACGGGAATTACCGAATTAATTGCAACAGCCGATAAAGGAGAACTGTTACGCACGGGTTTGAAAGTAGCAATTGTTGGTCGTCCGAATGTGGGAAAATCCAGTTTGTTGAATGCCTGGAGTCGTAGCGATAGAGCCATTGTGACCGATTTACCGGGAACCACGCGCGATGTGGTTGAATCGCAGTTAGTTGTAGGTGGCATACCCGTACAAGTACTAGATACCGCAGGCATTCGCGATACAGAAGATAGAGTAGAAAAGATTGGTGTTGAACGTTCCCGCAGTGCCGCACAAGCAGCCGATTTAGTTTTATTTACTATCGATGCAACAATGGGATGGACAAAGGAAGATGAATTAATTTACGAACAAGTAAAGCACCGTCCTTTGATTTTAGCTATTAATAAAATTGATTTATTAGAAAATAGTCAAAATAAATCATCTCAATCTCAAATAGAAAATATTAAATCGCAAATATTCACAGCAGCAGCAAAAAATCAAGGAATTGAAGAATTAGAAGCGGCAATTTTAGAACAAGTACATATGGGAAATATAGCAGCTTCAGATATGGATTTAGCAATTAATCAACGTCAAGCAGCGGCATTAATTAAAGCGAAAACATCTTTAGAACAAGTGCAAATTACAATTGAACAAGAATTACCATTTGATTTTTGGACTATAGATTTACGAGGTGCAATTAACGCTTTAGGAGAAATTACCGGAGAAGAAGTAACCGAATCTGTTTTAGATAGGATTTTTAGTAAGTTTTGTATTGGAAAATGATTTTTTTTCAAATAGGTAATAAGCAACAGTAAATAGTAAATATAGCAGTTTTCAGTTGAGTACAATACACTCGAAACCTCACCCCTTCCCCTCTCCTTAGTAAGGAGAGGGGTGCCCGTAGGGCGGGGTGAGGTATAAAACTGTATTTCACTCAACCGAAATTCGCTATAGTAAATAGTAAAAAAATCTATATATTTGATTCCCAGCAAAATAAATATAACAACTTTAACCTTTAACCTTTGACCTCTTCCCCCATTCTCTTCAACCACAATTTTTTCATAAATTGTTAAAAGCGCTCAAATTTTGGGAACAATTAAATTAAAAGTGATTTTATAACTGTTAAATCATGGTTTAATACAAGTTTTTTGTGCTTTTCGGGGAATTCTGCATTTTCCCAAAGGCTCCTCGGTGTCGTGATTTTGCTTTGATAACAATCTTATTTTGACAACATGTCTGATTCCAAACCAATTTTTGAGACAAAATACTTAGAAGAAATAGAAGGTCAACTATTGAGTGCATTTCAAAGGAAATTTTTGATCAAAAATTTATATACTGATTTACCAAATTCTTACCGTCAGCGTATCCAAATCATGCTTTTAGCGGATGAGGGAAAATCCCAAACAGAAATTTGTCGAACTTTGGGTTGTTCTCCAGCTACGGTACGCTATTGGGCTCATATAGCAAGTTCGGGAATGGCACATCAATGGCAAGATTGTCCTATAGGTCGTCCGAAGGTAGTCAGTGACGAGTATTTACAACGTTTACAAGAACTTCTTAAAGGTAGTCCCCGCGATCATGGTTATAGCTTTCAAAGGTGGACAACTAATTGGTTGAGCAAACATTTGGCTAAAGAATTAGGGATTGAAGTTAGCGATCGCCACATAAAACGATTGCTCAAACAAATGGGGTTGTCTACTCGTGCAAAACCGATTACTTCTAAAAATACGAGTATTGAGACACAGAGTTGTAAAATCTCGATTCGCGAACTCAAATCGGATTCTTGTGCCGATAGCGTAGAATTTTTACCCCTTCACTTCACCAAATTAGAGACAGATTTAGAAATTGATGATGGAAAATCGATCTGAACCGTTAGTTTCCCGAGAACAACTGAATAATGCTTTGGGATATTCTCTTGAAGAGGATGAATTTCACAGCTGTCTGCAACAAGCTAAATTCTTACAACCAAAAGTCGGAAAGTTTTGGCAAGGAACTGAGGTTAAAGCCGGTATTTATATTGTCATTGCTGGTAAGGTGAGGTTGCTAGATGATACTGATGAGTTAATTGTCACTCTCGAAGCCGGGAATTCATTTGGAGAATTTACCTTATTTCCTGATGCTAATTTTATTCCTTATGCAGCTAGAGCATCAGTAAATTTACAGTTATGTTTTATTCCATCTGAAACTTTATTACTACTACTTGATAAGTATTCCCAAATCCGGGAATGTTTGTGGGAAAAAGCGCAATCGCGGAATTCTCTGTTGTCTAAATCTGAAGAAACAACTGTTGCTGATACTGATACAACAGAAACTCAAGTAGATAATGTTTGGTCAACAGCAGAGCCACAATTCGAGCCTCAGAAAAAAATTAGTAAAGCCTATTTACCACAACCCACCCAGCGAGTTGGACATTTATTACAAAAAGTAACTCATCGCTATCCATATTTTGCTCAACAGAGTGCATCCGATTGCGGTGCTGCTTGTTTAGTAATGGTATCTCGGTATTGGGGAAAACGGTTTAGTGTTAATCGTTTGCGAGATGTTGCAAATGTTGACCGTAATGGAGCATCATTGCGGGGATTAACAGCAGCAGCAGAAAGTATAGGATTTAACACTAAACCTGTAAAAGCGAGTTTAGATAAATTAGCACAGCAAGAGTTGCCTGCGATTATTCACTGGGAGGGAAAACATTACATAGTTGTCTATGAAGTTACGCAAAAACACGTAATTGTGGCTGACCCTGGTATTGGTCAAATTACCCTTACCCATGAAGAATTTAAGGCTAAATGGACGAACTATGTTCTACTACTGCAACCCACAGCCTTTTTGAAGGATGCAAAAGAATCTACGACTCCCTTTTGGCAATTCTTTGAGTTGATGAAACCTCATTCTTTGGTGATGTTCGAGGTATTCGTTGCTTCTTTATTTATCCAAATTTTTGGGCTAATTACACCATTATTTACCCAGTTAATTTTAGATAGGGTGGTAGTACAGCGTTCGGAATTAACTTTATTTGCAGTTGGTTTAGGATTGCTTATCTTTAGTTTATTTCGGGTAGCAATTACAGGATTGCGGCAATATCTATTAGATCACACCGCAAATAAAGTTGACTTAGCATTAATTGTCGCTTTTGTTCGTCATACATTGCGATTACCACTGAGTTATTTTGAGAATCGCTATGTGGGGGATATTATCTCTCGCGTTCAAGAAAATCGCAAAGTTCAGCGGTTTTTATCAGGGGAAGCTTTATCAATTCTACTAGATTTAATGACGGTGTTTATCTATGTAGGATTGATGTTTTGGTACAGTTGGAAAATGGCATTATTGACCTTAGTAATTGTACCACCTTTTGCGTTATTAGCATTAATTGCTACACCATTCTTACAACGTAAATCCAGAGAAATTTTTAATGCTATTGCTGCTGAAAGTAGTTATTTAATTGAAGCTATTGGTGGAGTACGGACAATTAAATCGACTGCGGTAGAACAGACTGTACGTTGGCATTGGGAAGACTTATTGGGAAAAGAAGTTCAAACAAGGTTTTCTCAACAAATTATCGGTAATCGGCTACAAATTTTTAGTAATACAATTGAAGCTTTAGTAACTACCGCTTTATTGTGGTTTGGGGCACATTTAGTAATTCACAATCAGTTGACTATTGGACAACTAGTTGCATTTAATATGCTGCTTGGTAATATAATTCAGCCTTTTCAAAGACTAACAGTATTGTGGAATCAATTGCAGGAGGTATTAATTGCAGTAGAAAGAATTAATGATGTATTAGATTCTGAGCCAGAAGAAGATTTACAACAGCAAGTAAGGCAAAATTTACCAGAAATAAAAGGTAATATTCGCTTTGAAAAAGTGACATTCCGCTATCATGCGGAAGGAGATACTAATGTCATTGAAAATCTCAGCTTTGAGCTAAAACCCGGACAAATGGTAGCTTTAGTAGGGCGTAGTGGTTCGGGAAAAACGACTATTTCTAAATTAGTTTTGGGATTGTATCCTCCTACAGATGGGAAAATTTTTATTGATGGACAAGATATTACTAGTATTTCTTTGCGCTCCTTACGTCACCAGATAGGAGTAGTCGATCAAGATACCTTTTTATTTGGTGGAACAATTAGAGAAAACATTAGTTTGGCACATCCCGGTGCAAATTTATCAGAAATTATTGAAGCAGCAAGATTAGCAGGTGCAGATGAGTTTATCAAAAAATTACCAATGGGATATGAAACCCAAATTGGTGAAGGAGGAGGAATGCTATCGGGTGGACAAAGACAAAGAATTGCGATTGCTAAAGCTTTATTAGGTAATCCTAGATTGCTGATTTTTGACGAAGCAACTTCTCATTTGGATACAGAATCAGAAAAAATTATTCAAAAGAATTTAAACACTATTCTTAAAGGTAGAACTTCTTTAATAATTGCTCATCGTCTTTCTACGATTAGAAATGCCGATTTAATTTTAGTACTAGATAAAGGTGTGTTAATTGAAAGTGGAAGTCATGAAGAACTCATGGCAAAAAAAGGACATTTTTATTATTTAAATCACCAGCAATCAAATGTTCCAGCATGAAAATTATTCTTCTTAAAAAAGAGCCGGAGACTCTTGTTCTGGTTCCCAGGCTGAGAGGATGTATTGAAAGCTATCAATGATACTAGAAACTTTTGAGATCCCCCTAAATCCCCCTTACAAAGGGGGACTTTTAACCCCCCTTTGTAAGGGGGGAAGGGGGGATCATCCCACCATTGTGATAAAAACTATACTTTTCAAACATCCTCTGAGCCTGGGAACAAGATTTAAAGGCTCTGCCTTTTATTGCAACTGACAAAACATTTTTATAAATAAAGGATAAATCATGCCAAATCAATTAAATGGACGGGTAGAAGAGCCAATAATTGAAGAAGTAATTCAGGAACAAAATTTCAATAATACTAACAATAATACTGATAATATTGATTCAACAAATCCGGCTACATCTTCTGATGATTGGTCAAATACTACAAAAGAATTACTTGATAGTTTACCCAAAGTTTGGACAAGGGGATTACTTTATTTTTTAGTAGTATTTATTTCAATAGTTTTACCTTGGGCAATGCTATCAAAAGTAGATGAAACTGGTGCCGCTAGGGGAAGATTAGAACCAAAAGGAAAGACAGTTAGACTAGATTCTGCTGTATCGGGTACTGTTGCCGAAATTCGTGTCAAAGAAGGCGATAAAGTACAAGCTGGACAAACATTATTAGTATTAGAATCAGAATTAGTCAAAGCAGAATTAAAACAGGTTCAACAAAGATTGGAAGGACATTTAAATCGACTTTATCAGTTAAACTTATTAAAAAATCAATTAGTAGTTACACTAGCAACCCAAAGACAACAAAATCAATCTCAAGAATTAGAAAAGCAAGCTCAAATTGACCAAGCAAGACAGAATGTTCGGACAATTATTAATTCTTATAATTTACAAAAAGAAGAAAAATTAGCTCAGGTAAATCAAGCGCGAAAAACTCTCGAACATAGTTTAACTACTAGAAAATTAATGGAAAGTAGTTTAAGAAGTAGCCAACGAGAGGTAAAAAGATATCAGCAACTTTGGAAACAAGGAGTTGTTCCAGAAATTAATCTTGTAGATAAGCAAGATATCGCCAAAGATAAACAAAGACTGTACGAACAAAGTCAATCAGATATCGAACAAGCAAGGTTACGTTTAGCAGAACAACAGAGTAGTTATCAACGGACTATTCGTCAAACGAAAGCAGATATTGAACAAGCAAAATTGCGACTAAAAGAGCAAAATAGAAGCTATCAGACTTTGACTCATTCAGGTAAACTTGCCATATTAAAAACTGAAGAACAGTTGAAAAATTTAGAAACACAAGTTACCACTGTAAAAGCAGAAATTGCTCAGAGCAAAAGTCAAATTAAAGCTTTAGAATTTCAGATAAGTCAGCGAGAATTAAAAGCCACTGTTAGCGGAATATTATTTCAGCTACCAATTGAAAAATCTGGTTCTGTAGTGCAACCAGGAGCTATGTTAGCAGAAATCGCGCCAGAAGGTTCGCCGCTAATTGTTCGCGCACAAATGGCAACAACCCAAAGTGGTTCATTACAAAAAGGATTAGCAGTAAAACTTAAATTTGATGCTTATCCTTTTCAAGACTATGGAGTTTTAGAAGGTAAAATTTTGAAAATATCTCCTACTACCTTAGAAGTAGATACACCGAATGGTAAAGTTGCAGCTTATGACTTAGAAATTGCTCTAAATCAGAATTGTATTCCCAGTGGTAATAAATGTATTGCTTTACGCCCTGGTGATACAGCGACTGCTGAGGTAATTGTACGTCAGCGACGAATTATTGATTTTCTGCTCGATCCATTTAAGCAGTTGCAAAAAGGTGGAGTTAAATTGTAGATATTTCCGGTATTATACCGTTTTCAAACTAATATAATTTAATTTACAAATAAATAATAAATGCAGATATAATCTATCTGTTTTTTGTAAATTCGTATTGATACTTTTTGATTTACAGCCTAAGTCTTATTCCTATCAATACTTTAAAATAGATAAAAAATCAGAGAAAAATCATGTCAAAAACTATCACTATTACAAACGAAGATATTCTTGAACAAGTTAAGCTCTCTTGCAAAATTCCTGAAATAGTAGAAGATATTGTTACACGTAAAGTAGTTGAAAATGCAATCACTGAGGCTGGTATAAAAATAGAAGATGAAGAGCTTCAGGAAGCAGCAGATAAATATAGATTCATGTACCAACTTGAAAGTGTTAAAGATACTGAAGAATGGCTGGAAAAAAATCATCTTTCTTTAGATGATTTTGAAAAAGTTATTTACAATAAACTTCTGAATACTAAATTAGCCGTTCATTTATTTGCTGATAAAATTGAACCCTACTTTTATGAGAATCAACTTAATTATAGTGGAGTGGTGATGTATGAGATTGTCTTAGATGATGAAGATTTGGCAATGGAACTTTTCTATGCTGTTAAAGAAGGTGAAATGAGTTTTTATGATGTTGCTCATAAATACATTCAAGATAAAGAATTAGCGAGAAAAGGAGGATATCAAGGAATAATGCGTCGTAAAGATTTGAAGCCAGAAATTTCTGCGGCTGTTTTTGATACTAAGCCACCGCAGCTTATTAAACCTATTGTCACTTCTAAGGGAGTACATCTGATTTTAGTTGACAAACTTATTAAAGCGGAATTAAACAACTTTATACGTAATACAATTGCTTCAGATTTGTTTAATGAATGGCTAAAGAAACAAATTTGTGAATTCCAAATAATATAAATACATTTAGTCAGTAGCTAAAGTTCAGAAACTTTTAGCTACTGTCTAAATCTAGAATATGACTTCTAATAATTAGAAGTCATATAAATTTCATTTAGTTACTACCATTTAACACACACTGCAGTCCATAGAATTTCTAACTCGAAATCGCTTTTAGCAGCAGCACCACCTAAAACAAATGAAACTTCCTGGTCGT
>JBCBPQ010000128.1:0-20206 GCA_039820645.1 Cyanobacteria bacterium J06633_8
ATCCACGCCACTTGCTACAAGTCGGGGAACCCCTTCGGGTTCAACACTTTGCTTATGCCGGGGAACCCGTCCACCGCAAGTGTTTCACCGCCCAACGCAGTGGCTCCCCTTTTTTAAGGGGGACTTTTACCCCCCTTTTTCAGGGGGGAAGGGGGGATAAACCGATAATTAGGGTAAAAACGATACTTTTCAAACAACCTCTCAGCGAAGCTTTGCGTTTTTAACTTTTATCTAATTTATCCATCATACTTTTTCCCCTACCTTGCCCGACTGACAAACACCTAAACCAACATTTAAAGTAGTCATAACAAAGCAACAATAAAT
Source organism: Cyanobacteria bacterium J06633_8 (assembly GCA_039820645.1). Classification (GTDB taxonomy): domain Bacteria; phylum Cyanobacteriota; class Cyanobacteriia; order Cyanobacteriales; family Nostocaceae; genus Rivularia. The sequence continues at coordinate 325 of JBCBPQ010000128.1, forward strand.
ACTCCAATTTTACAAATATGATAAAAATACTTAGTTAATCTGATACGAATCGGGAAACTAACACAAATAACTGGTATTGATTTACAAGTATTTGTATCAATTTTAATTGGAGCAATGGATACCGAAGCGCCTATGCGAGTATATACTCAAACGAGTCGGCAATATTTACAGAAATGACATCCACAAATGGCTCAGTATGTAGGAGGAACGATTGATGAGAATGGAAAGCTAATAGAACTAGGTTTATGGGAAAAAGAAGAGCGCCAGCATACTCGTGAATTAATCAAGATTTATCAGGAGTTAACTGGAACTTTAAAACGGATGATGCAAACGCTGTAATGGGATTCCTGGAGTTTTAGTAACAAATCAAGCTTGTTATTTACCTTTTCCTCTGCAATACATCAATTATGGATTTGGAATAATACCCTGACAACAGCATATTTAAATGAACTATTTGGGGATACAGGAATTCAAAACTTGAAATCTTTTGTACTCAATACCTAATCTACGGTAATAAATCTAAATTCTAAAACCAACCTATCTGTTCTTAAAATCTAAAATCTTATGAATTCAAAACTACCCGCAGATTTAAACTCTCAAAACTTACCAAGACACGTAGCCGTGATTATGGATGGTAATGGCAGATGGGCTACTCAACAAAAATTACCTCGCATTGCGGGGCACAGGCAAGGTGCAAAAACCCTTAAAGAACTATTACGCTGTTGTAAAGATTGGGGAATCGAGATACTAACAGCTTACGCTTTCTCTACGGAAAATTGGCGACGACCAACTGAAGAAGTTGATTTTTTGATGCTTTTATTTGAAAAAATGTTGCGTCGCGAATTGGAAGAAATGCATCAGGAAGGAGTAAAAATCAATTTTGTTGGCGATTTAACTGCTTTACCAAAATCTTTGCAGAATGAAATACAGCGCTCGATGTTAGAAACATCACATAATTATAATGTGCAATTTAATGTTGCAGTTAATTATGGTAGTCGTAAAGAAATTATCCATGCTTGCCGCAAAGTCGCAGAATTAGTTGAGAAAGGAGAAATTAACCCAGAACAGATAAATGAAGATTTAATCAATAAAAATTTATATACAGCCGATATTCCCGCGCCAGATTTGCTAATTCGTACTAGCGGAGAGAAACGGTTAAGTAACTTTCTTTTATGGCAAATGGCTTATTCAGAAATGTATTTTACAGATGTTTTATGGCCTGATTTTGATAGAGATGCTTTTCATCAAGCAATACTAAGCTATCAAAATAGAGAGCGACGTTTTGGAAAAGTTAAAGCTGTATTATCGGCTTAATTTTGTAATAATTACTTCTATTTTTTAAATTCCATTCACTATTAAGACTACGGTATAAGCATATCGCGTCATATCCCCCTAAATTTTTTTTGAAGGATGTTAGGGGGAATCAAAACGGGGTAACTCGGTGATAAAACTTTTATGTACGTAATAGAATTCATGAGAGGGAGGTATAAATTAATGAGTTACTCCTATATCAGTAGAAGATTACCGAATGATTGAGTAGTTAATTGGGATAATGAGAATTAAATAGCATAGCTAGAAACCCGTTTTTTTTGAAAAAACGGGTTTCTCAATTTCAACATAAATTTTTACAAGTACTAAAATCAATTAAAATCAATCCCATGCCATCGCACAGAAGCTTGCAACCCCAGCCAGAATTTTGTCAGTTTTTTGTTCATCTGTTCGGTTGGTTATAGTAAAATTGAAAAATAAAATTAATTAAGTATTAATAAGTATTTTAAAATACATATATATTGTTTTTTGACTCAGTAATAATATTACAATTAGTATTTGAATCAGATTTAGAGATTAAAAAACATTAAACCTATCTCAATTCAAATAGAAAACAAATGAAAATAGCTGAAAATGCTCGACAAATATTAATTATTGGAGGTGGTCCCGCAGGGCTATCTACAGCATTAATTTTAGCTAAACGCGGCTTTCAAAATATTACGGTTTTAGAAAAGCGCCCTTCTGCGAATTATTACGAACCGGATAAATCATTTAACTATTTAATCGATGGTCGCGGTCAGAAATTTATCGATTATATTGAAATTGCCGATAAACTTTCTCAAAATGGAGTTCCTAGCACGGATTTCTATTTAACTAAAATTGAATCAAATGGAAACAGAAAAACATTCAAATTACCAACTGTAGATCCAAACAGAAAAGCTGCTTATTGGATAACTCGCCAAACTTTTGTGGGTTTACTTTATGAAGAGATTCAAAATAATTGGCAGAATTGTATAAATATAGTTCTTAATTCAAAATGTATTCAGATAAATAAAAATATTGAGGGTGAAAGCAAACTTGAAAAAATCCAAGTTACTGCTGAAATTGATAACAGTAAAATTCAGCAATTTCAGCCTTTTTTATTAGTAGGGTGCGATGGCATTAACTCAATTGTCCGCAATACTCTTCAAAAATGGGACGATTCACCATCAAGCAAATTTGAAATGAAATATTTCCCTTCACCAAGTTCCGGATTAAAATACAAAATATTGACTTTACCGCCAAAATTCCCTTTAAACGAAAACGGCGAGGAAGTGAGTACAAGCGAAATGGCCTATGCTATTCGTAGTACATTTAAAGATAGAAATAAGTCCATATCTTTAGGATTATTACCTGTTAAAAATCCAGATGAGGTTCGTAGCGCCAATATTATAGCTAAACCACAGCATAATATCTGGAAATTGAAAGACGGCAAGGAAATACATGATTTTTTGCATAAATCATTTCCACAATTACCCATCCAGAAAATCGTTTCTCCCCAAGAAGCCGAAAGATTTGCTGTAAGTGAAGGTGGAGAATTCCCTATTCCCCAACACTGCAATGGATTCTACTCAAAATTAAACGATGAAGCATTTATAGTTCTGCTTGGAGATGCAATTCACTGCTTTCCCCCAGATTTAGGACAAGGTGTAAATTCAGCCCTAGAAGACGTATGTATACTTAACGAAGCCTTAGAAAAAAGCAACAATAATCTTTCTGAAGCTTTACCCTTGTATGAATCTTCAAGACTGGACGATACTAAAGCTTTAATACGATTGATGCAAGTCGGATATCCCTGGCAATATAATCAAGCTCCGCTACGCAAGAAGCTGTGGAGTGTTAATTTCTTACTGCGACTTTCATTAAGTAAAATACTACCTTTTGTATTTAGCCCACCAGCATTTTTTCTAGTTCAAAACCATCAGCTTTCTTATAGCCAAATATTGGTAAAAGCTGAACGAACAACTCGGACATTATATGTAATTATTGTAGGAATTGTTTTAGGAATATTAGCTAGTAGGTTGGGTTAGACACGGAAATAATTAATTTAGCCAGTATATTTTGTAAAACATTCTTTTAACCTCCTTAAAGAACAAATTCTTGCTTGTAAAGGAGAGGCTTCTGCGGTTTTTGCTAAAGTTAATTTTAGAGAAAATTCATATACTGCATGTAAATTAGTTTATTTTATAGGTAATGGTTATGGCAGGACACAGTAAATGGGCAAATATTAAGCGCCAAAAAGCGCGGGTAGACGCTAAAAGAGGTAAAACTTTTACTCAGCTATCTCGCGCAATTATTGTTGCAGCCAGAAATGGTGTACCAGATCCCAACGGTAACTTTCAACTGCGTACCGCCATCGAAAAAGCCAAAGCTGCCGGTATTCCCAATGATAATATAGAGCGGGCGATCGCCAAAGGTGCGGGTACATTTGATGATGGTAGTGCAAAGTTAGAGGAGATACGCTACGAAGGATACGGACCGGGAGGTGTAGCGATTTTGATTGAAGCTCTAACCGATAACCGCAACCGCACCGTAGCTTATTTACGAGAAGCTTTTACCAAAAATGGCGGAAATCTTGGAGAAACTGGTTGTGTTAGCTGGATGTTCGACCAAAAAGGCATTTGTATTGTCAAAGATGTCCTAAACGAAGAACAACTCCTCGAAGCTTCTTTAGAAGGTGGTGCTGAATTTTATGAGATGAGCGATGATGATATGGCTGAGGTTGTATCGGAAGCCACTGATTTAGAAAAACTCAACCAAACACTTCAACAAAAAGATTTTCAGGTTACTGATGTTGAATTGCGTTGGATTCCTAGCAATAACATAGATGTTACTGACTCAGAACAAGCAAGGATGTTGATAAAATTAATTGACACTCTGGAAGGAATAGACGACGTACAAAACGTCACAGCAAACTTTGATATGTCTGAGGATTTAATTGTCACCTAAATATCTCACCTCAAACCTTGGTTACTGCTGCCGACAAAATACTCTATAAAGCAAAATCAGCAGGAAGAAATTGTGTTAAATAAAAAGATAATCAGAAAAAATCTCTTCTGCTTACTCCCTACTATCAATCCAAACTTCTGGTTATTGTTACTTGATAAACCATAAATGTTAATTAAACTCAATTATTTGGGAAATATATAACTATAACCAATTTCCCAAAGGTGAGTTTACCAAATATGAAACTAGATAAAAATCTTCAAGAAGAAATATTTATACAAACAAATAGTATTTCTGACGAGGATAAATTACAACAGTTTATTGAGACAAACAACGACTCAAATTTTGATGCAAACTCTTATTTAATTAATCGAGATTACACCATAATTATTGATATTAGCGCTAGTATGGCGACTCCAGATTATCCAGAAGGAACAACTCGATGGACAGCTGCTCAAAAATATACATTAGCTTTAGCAAAAAAGTGCGAGCAGCTAGATACTGACGGAATTACAGTTTACATGTTTGCTGAAAATTTCCAACGTTATGACTTTGTAACATCGAGTAAAGTTGAGCAAATTTTTGAAGAAAACAAACCTCAAGGTGGGGCTAATTTACTAACTGTTTTACAAGATGCTATTAACAGTTACTTTCAACGCAAAGCAAATGGTAAAACAAAATCATCCGGAGAAACCATTTTGGTAGTAACTGATGGAGTATCTTCCAATCGTATTGGTATAAGCCAAGCAATTATCAACGCTTCTCAAAAAATGGATAATAACCAAGAACTGGGAATTTCCTTTATCCAAGTAGGATACGAACCCCACATCAGCAAAGCAATCAAATCCTGGGATGATGAATTACAAGGATTGGGAGCAAAATTTGACATTGTAAATTCCGTTACCCTTGATGAAATTGACGAAATGACAATGACTCAGATTTTGATAAGTTAAAACGCATTTAAGTTAAATAAACAAAAATTGTCTAATTCTTGCGGGATGCCCGTCCGAATATAGGATTTAAATGCACAACAGCTTAAACGCTTTTACTGAATAAATCTATGAATTTTGAGTAGTTTGTTGTCTTCGGAACGTCGGGAGACGTAACAGTGTTACGTCTCTACCACCCCTTCTCTCTTCCCCTTGCATAAATCCTCAAAAATACGTCACAATATTAAAAACGCTGTGATTTATCTTAACAATGGCTCAAGCGCAGCTTCCTAAAACTATTTCAACTTCCCAAGCCCTCGCAGAAAAACGAGGGTATGATTACGATTTGATAATTGTCGGTGGCGGAATTATTGGTTTGACTTTAGCCGCTGCATTAAACGATTCAGGATTGCGAATCCTGCTTATAGAAGCTAGAGTTCAATCTGCATCGGTAGCAAAGGGTCAAGCCTATGCTATACATATGCTGTCGGCGTTGATTTATCAAGGAATTGGAATTTGGGACAAGATTTTACCCCAAATTGAAACTTATAATCGCGTGCGTCTTTCCGATAGCGATTATTCTGGTGTAGTAGAATTTAATACGAACGATATTGGTAGTAAGGATTTAGGTTACGTAGCCGAACATCAAGCCCTACTGTATCCTTTACAGGAATTTGTCAAAAATAGTTCCAACATTACATACCTGTGCCCTGCCGAAGTAGTAAGTACGGAATACCTCCAAAACGTCGCCACGGTAGAGGTTAAAATTGCTGGAGAAGTATGTAAAATTCGCAGTCATTTAGTAATAGCTGCTGACGGAGGTAAATCCCGGATTCGTCAAGCTGCCGGAATCAAAACCAGAGGCTGGAAATATTGGCAATCGTGCATTGTAGCATTTGTTAAGCCAGAAAAATCTCACAACAATACAGCTTACGAAAAATTTCAATCTAGTGGTCCTTTTGCAATTTTACCGCTACCGGGAAACCGCTGTCGGATTGTTTGGACAGCACCTCATGACGAAGCAAAAGATTTGTGTGCCTTGAATGACGAGCAATTCTTAGAGCAATTACAGCAACGCTTCGGCGAGCAAATGGGTAAATTGGAATTACTCGGAGAACGCTTCATTTTTCAAGTCCAATTAATGCAAAGCGATCGTTATGCTTTACATCGGTTAGCTTTAATCGGCGATGCAGCTCATAAATGTCATCCCGTCGGCGGACAAGGTTTAAATTTAGGTATTCGCGACGCAGCAGCCTTAGCACAAGTTATCAAAGAAGCACATTCTACTGGTAAAGATATTGGAAACATTAAAGTACTCAAAAAATACGAACGCTGGCGCAAGCGGGAGAATTTCGCAATATTAGGTTTTACAGATTTACTAGATAGAGTATTTTCCAATCAATTCCTACCGGTAGTCATAGCCAGACGCTTTGGTTTATGGGTAATGCAGCGCGTACCTATAGTCAGAATATTTAATCTCAAATTAATGATTGGTTTAAAGGGGAAAACTCCTGAATTAGCAAAGAGGGTTTAGGAGTTATTAAGGTTAAAGGTTAAATTTTTCTTGTCTCCCAATTCCCAATTTCCAATTTCCAATTTCCAATCCCCCATGCCCAATTCCCAATCACCAATTCCAAATTATTTAATAAAAAATTCAAAATTGCTAACTAAGATAGGTTAATTTGACCACCAGTGATGCTAAAGTGCAAGATATTCTTGCGAAATTCTCAGCGGGTATCAATGCTGAAGAAGCTACAGAAAAAACAAATTTCTCTAATTGCAGGTGCAGGAATCTGTGCCTTCCTGGTTGGAGCTATGGTTTCAGCCCCTCAAATTGGCAAAAATTTGGGGAGATTTTTTGGTGGTAATAATGAAGAGGCAGTTATTTCGGAAGCGAATGTTGCCAAATCTGTTGTTTTAACCTTAGTTAATCAACCCCCAGAAAAACGTGCGGCTCAGTTGGCAGAAATAGCCAAGGGTTCGCCTTCAATCGAACAATATCGCGCTCGGTATCTTTTAGCTGATGATTTGCTGGTAAAAGATCGAGCAAAGGAAGCATTAGAATTACTTGATGGTCTGGAAAATGATTATCAAGCTCTAAAGCCTTATGTTTTATTACAGCAGGCTCGTGGGTACAGTATTCTTGGCGAAAATGGCAAAGCTTCCGATAAAAGGCAGGCTGTTGTTAAAGAATATGCAGAACAACCGGTTGCCGCTAAAGCTTTGTATTTGATTGGAGTTGAGGAATATCAAGATAAGGCGATCGCCGAGTCTCCTTCTCATCCTTTGACGTGGGAAATTATTCGGGGAAGATTGCGGAATAATCCCAATCAGCCTGAGTTAAAGCTAGTTCTAGCAAAATACGCTTTTGAACAACCCGGAATTGTTCCGGTGTTAAATCGACTAATTAACAATCCAAGCCTCAAACCGGAGGATTGGGAAGTAATTGGTAATGCCTATTGGGAAAATAAAGAATTTGGTAGAGCAGCCACTGCTTACGGAAATGCCACTCCCACGGCTAAAAATATTTACCGTAATGGTAGAGGATTTCAGCTGAGTGGGGAGAGAGAAAAAGCTCAATTGGCTTATCAACAGTTGCTTACCGAATTTCCTCAAGAAAGAGAAGCAGGAAAAGCACTGTTGCGTTTGGCTCAGTTAACCAGAACTGGTAGCCAAAGTCTACCATTACTTGACCAAGTAATTGGCAATTTCCCCGCACAAGCTGGAGAAGCGTTAATTAGGAAAGCCAAAATTCTGCAATCACAAAGTAATAATGCCGGAGCTAGGGATGCTTTAAAGTTACTTATTACTAAGTTTGCTAACACCGAACAAGCAGCAGAATACCGTTGGAAAGTAGCCCAGCAAAAAGCAAAAACTGGAGACTATGAAGCGGCATGGGAATGGGCAGGACCAGTTCCTGTAAACAATCCTACTAGTATTTTGGCTCCCAGAGCAGGTTTTTGGGTTGGTAAATGGTTAACTAAACTAGGTAAAGAAGCAGAAGCTAAACAAGCTTATGAATATGTAGTCAGTAAATTCCCCTACTCTTATTATGCTTGGCGTTCTGCTGTTACTTTAGGTTTGGATGTAGGTGATTTTAATACCCTACGTAACATGAATCCGGAAATGCGAGACAAGATACGTCCCATACCACCGGCTGGTTCCGATACTTTTAAAGAGTTGTATTTATTAGGGCACAAAAGAGATGCTTGGCTGCAATGGCAAACAGAATTTCAAAATAAAGCAGAGCCAACAGTAGCCGAACAGTTTACTGAAGGCTTGATGCAGTTAGCTAGGGAAAATTATGTCGATGGAATTTCAATAGTAGCGAAGCTAGAAGACAGGGAAAAATCGGAAGAAAGAGCCGCATATCAACAATTAAGTCAGAAAAATATGTATTGGCAGGCTCGTTATCCATTCCCTTACTTTGATTTAATTAACCAATGGTCTCAAGAACGTAACCTTAATCCTTTTTTAGTAGTTTCTCTTATACGTCAAGAATCGAGATTTCAAGAAAAAATTAAATCGATTGCCAATGCTACGGGTTTAATGCAGGTGCTACCGAGTACAGCAGAATGGATTGCTCCACAAATCAATGTGGACTATAGCAATACTGATTTAACAGACCCCAATGACAATATTATGTATGGCACCTGGTATTTAGATAGCACTCACAAACAATACCAAGATAGCTCGTTGTTGGCAGTTGCTAGTTACAATGCGGGACCTGGGAATGTCTCAAAATGGTTAAAAACTTTACCAAGAGAAGACCCTGATGAGTTCGTGGAAGCCATTCCCTTCCCAGAAACCAAAAATTATGTCCGTCAAGTACTTGGAAACTATTGGAATTATCTACGAATTTACAATCCCCAAACATCTCAATTAGTAGGACAATATTCTACAAAACAATTGCAATTTCCTTTGCAACAACAGCAAAATTCATCAGCAACCGCAAAACCAACACCAGCCGATGGTCAGTAAAATTACCAAATAATCAAATGTTTGAGAACTAAATTTTTGGTGAGCAAGTAGGAATATTCTTGGTTCGCTATTGCTTGACTATTTTTTTGCGTAGGGTATGACTTATCTGTCATCTATCCTACGCAATATTTATTTTGACCGTCGGACACCCTTGAATACGGTTCGGATTATAGCGAATTTCGGTTGAGTGAAATACAGTTTTATACCTCACCCCGCCCTACGGGCACCCCTCTCCTTACTAAGGAGAGGGGAAGGGGAGCCATTGCGTTGCGGAGGTTCCCTCCGTTGTAGCAAATGGCGTGGTGAGGTTTCGAGTGTATTGTACTCAACTGAAAACTGCTATATATTGGGACTCGTGAAGACAAGAGTCGAGAGAGTACGGTGCTGAGATGCTGATGCGCTGAGGAGAAAAATTTTGACATTATTAGGATAATTTATTTCTTGGTGTTGCCTAGGTAATGGATAATGCTTAACCCGGTAATAAGAAATTATGAGAAGTTCCCTTATATAGTAAGTAATTAACCGGACTTCATATCACTAATTATGACAAAAATCAGTAACATTTAGTACATATAATTATTATAACTTAATCAAAAAAACTGGTTTTTATTGTAGTTGATTAAGTCTTATTACGTAAGTTTTTACCGTAATCTTAGTATAAATTAGAAAAGTAATTTGTACTTAATAAAAAATTTATTGCTCCCATGTCGGAAACAATTGTATTCACACTATTCCAAGTCATTTGGCAAGATTGGGTAGAGAATGTAGCTTATGATTCTACAAAGCAAAATTGGCAAGCTCTTAAAATCGTCATTGATGAAATTAAAAGTAACAAACAAATTGGTGAGGATTTAGCAATTGCGTTGGAGAAATCTTTTTACTCTTCCGACAAAAATATTGCCGAAAAATGCCGACACGAATTAATAAAAAATTCTACTTATACTCAATATCGTGGAGCAAAAATTTATAAACCACTAGAAAATGATACGGGCATTAGAAAGTTAGAAAATAAAATCAGACTCTTGGAAAAACAGTTAAAACAATTTGATAAAAAACTATTTGCGAAAAAATCTTTTATTAATCCCATTGACTTAGAAAAACTAGCAAAGGAGCTATCTCAATCAGATTATGAAGCTTCTGAAAAAGTTAAAACAAATGCTGAGCATCAATTGTTACAAGAGTCAGAAAAAAATTGTGATGTCAATATTTATAAATTTGCGCTTGCAGATAAAAAAAATGGCTTACGTAAATTAATGTTTAATAGTTTTTTAATAGGAATTGAATCTAAAGAGCAATTGAACCGTATATTTAACGCTAAAACCTATCTAATATTAAATAAGATACGCGAGGAAGTTAAATAATTATATATTTTGATTTTTAATTTATAGGTATTTTTTTACACTTGTTTTTGAAATATAAATTATTAATTTATAATGAGATTACTTTGAAAAATATGTAATTAGCATTAATTTGTAATATAATAATTTACGTATTTTGCATTGTGCATAATATGACTAAATCATAGTCTATACCTATGATATAAATAATTTAAGAATTCAGTTAATAAATAAATCATAAACAAAAGGGAAGGTGTTTGCATGGCAGAACCTTTGTTATTTGTGTTGTTCAAAGCTGTTTGGCAAGATTTAATCAGCGATATAGCTTATGATTCGACTAAACAAGATTGGCAAGCCTTTCAATTATTTTTCGATAAAAGTAAGAAAAACCAACAGCTTGCTTTATATCTAACTGTTGCACTTGAGAAGTGTTTTTACTCATCAAAGAAAGTTCTTGCACAAAAATGCCGAGAGCATCTGATTAAGAATTCCACTTTTATCCAGTATCGTGGAGTAAAAATTTATAGCCCTCCAGAACACGATAGGGATATTAAAGTTTTAGACAGTAACATCAAATTACTGGAAAAGCAGCTAAAGAAGATTGGTAAAAAAAATCGCAATCATCAATCCATCGTAAACATGAATCTTGTTGAGGAATTTTTGAAGCAAATATCTACTTCAAATGAGAAATATCTTCAACAAGATAAGCATGTAGGTGAGGAACTGTTTGAAGAAGTCAATAAAGATTGCGATGTCGATATTTTTCAATCTGCACTCAGAGATGAAAAATACGGTTTTCGTAAATTAATGCTTAACAGTTTTTTAATTGAAATTGAGCCAAACGAACAGCTTAATAGTATATTTAACGCAAGAACGTATTTGATATTACATCAGGTTCGTAAGAAATTTTGAAGTTGGTAAAAATACTTCCGTCACTTGTAAGGAATAATTGGTAATATCAATCGAGAAATTAATTCTTGATTGTGATAAACCTTTTTAGGACTTACGCAATTGTCACAATACCTGGCTGGTGCGTGACACTAAAAGCATTATCACTACGTTCCAAATTACTCAAAGTGTCACAGCACCCTACAACAAAATGTGTCGGTTGCGTAAGTCCTAAGTTTTATTAAGCAACGGTGAAATTCTTATTTATCAAACATATTCTCAATATCATCAGCAGCTGAACCACCACGAATGGAATTAATCCTTAGAAATTTGCCATCCCAAGTATAAGTTAAAGCTTGACTTTTGGCCATTCTAGCTTCACCCTCCCGCTTCAAAGTCTGGGGTGGATATTTCTTAATCAATGCTTTGAGAGCTTCAATACGCTTTGGTACTGCTGGGTGGGTAGTATCAAATTCTGCACCAGGAGTTCTGGCAATAACTTCCATTGCTCGTAAACATCCTTTTGGTTCAAAACCCGCTCTTACAGAAGCGAGATAACCAATTTCATCGGCTTCAAATTCATGCTGACGACTTTGTGCAGCGATTCTCTCGTCTAACTCTTGATTTTTCTTTTTTACAATTGCGTTAATACGTTTCTGAGCTTTACGAGCCCGACGTTGACTTTGATTACCGAGAAATCCACCCAAAACATTACCGACAGGGCCTCCCACACTACCTTGCACTACGGTACCCGCAACACCAGTTACTGTTGACTCTGTATTAGCAGCTCGTTTTTCACCCAAAACTTCTTTTTCTGCTTCTTGTCGAATTTGAGCAATTAATTGAGCTCTTTTTGCTTGGCTTATGGCTATGTGGCGCTTTTTATGGTGACCCATTTCATGAGCAACAACACAAGCCAAAGCTGAAGAATCGCCACTTAACTGGTCAATTATACCGTCGTACATAGCAATCAAATTAACATCTGTAGCAAATGCATTGATGTCATATTTGGGAATTAGCGTAATTCTCCAAGGACGTTGATCGTAACCATTAGCACGAGCAATTCTATCTACAATACGATAAAAAGCATACCAGTCTTTAGGTAATTCCTTTTTCGCACGCTCGAAGGTTTTCATGGATGCAGGGCTTGGTTTAGCCTGCACGGGTAGCGTCGCAGAAAATAAAATCAAACACAAAGAACTAATGCTCAAAAATTTTGTTTTCCAGCTATGCATGGTAGATAAATACACTAATATTTAGTTGTCATTTTATACATGATATCCGGTAATGCTGTGTATGTTAGCTAACTAATTTCAGGAGATTCAAGAAAATCGCAACTTAACTTCTAACTCCTAACTCCTAACTCCTAACTAGAGAGACGTAGCAGTGCTACGTCTCTACATTGCTAACTCTTATCCAAACATAAATTATCCTTTACTTGTCGATAATCTTCTAATGCATTACATCCTTTAATTCGTAATTTTTCTAAAGTTAAACTATCTAAATCTCGTACAATTATTGTTCCTCTATTAGTACCGCTTAATAAAGTATTGCCATCTGGATTAAAGCTAATACTAGTAAACTCTTGTCTATCGGCTTTTAAAGTAATTAATAAAGTACCGTCGCTTCGCCAAAGTTTAACTTTATCTTCGCTGGTAGCGGCTAATAATTTACCGTCGGGACTAAATGTTACACCAGTGAATTCTTCGCCTTCTACAATCAAAGTTTGCTGCAATTCGCCTTTTTGATTCCATAATTTAACCGTACCATCAAGGCTGGCTGAAGCTATTAGATTTCCTTTATTTGACCATGCTACACCAAATACAGGGCGTTGATGTCCGGTTAAGGTATGTAGCAATTTACCAGATTTATCCCAAATTTTTACCGTACTATCATCGCTAGCTGAGGCAATAAACTTACCTTTAGGACTAAAACTTACCCAATTTACTGCTTGTTTATGTCCTTTAAGTGTAGTTATTAATTCGCCATTCCTACGCCATAATTTGACGGTTTTGTCCTTACTAGCAGAGGCAAATATGTCACCATCGGTTGACCAATCAAGATTTAATATGACATTATTATGAGCGGCAATTGTTTTAATTAATTTACCGTCACTAGTCCATAATTTAATAGTTTTATTCTTACCGGCAGATGCCAAAATTTTACCGTCGGGACTGAAGCTGACATCCCAGATTTCTTCTTGCAAAGGTTTTATTTTTGCTACTTGTTTACCCTTATTAGTCCATAATTTAATAGTTTGATCTACGCTTGCTGAAGCAATTAAATTACCATTCGGGGAAAAACTAACGCTAGTAACTGCTTGATTATGAGTTTTCAGATTTCCTAATAATAAATCTTGCCAAGACCAAAGTTTTATTGTTTTGTCTCTACTAGCAGAAGCTAGATTTTTATTATCTGGACTGAAACTGACATCGTTTACCCAATTTTGGTGTCCTTTAAGGGTTCCTAATAGTATCCCATCTTGCCAACGCCAAAGTTTAACGTTTCCATCGGTACTTACGGTACTAATAACTTGATTGTCGGGGCTAAAATTAACAGCCGTTATCGCTTCCGAATGAGCTTTAATTACTTTTAATAATTTTCCTTGAAGATTCCACAATTTGACGGTATTATCCAAACTTGCCGAAGCGATGATTTTACCGTCGTTAGATAAAGCAATGCTGGTAATTGCATCGCCATGTCCTCTAATGGTACGAATATTTTGACCGTTTTTATTCCAAAGTTTAATAGTTTTATCGCTGCTTGCAGAAACTAGAGTTTCGTTAAGAGGAGAAAAAGCAACTTGTAAAACCGCATCATCATGACCTAAAAGTGTTTTAATTAATTTACCTTGGCGATTCCAAAGTTTAATAGTTTTATCGGTACTTCCAGAAGCAATGATTCTACCATCGGCACTAAAAGCAACACTATTAACGATATTTTGATGTCCTAATAAAGTTAAATTTAACCTCCCATCTACAGCCCAAAGTTTGACTGTTTTATCCTGAGAAGCAGAAGCAAGAGTAGTCCCATCTGGGCTAAAGGTAACGCTATTAACTACATCGGTATGTCCGGATAAAGTACGAAAAAATTTTCCATCTGGATACCAAAGTTTTATGGTGTTATCGGCACTTGCAGAAGCAATAAAAGAGTTAAGCGGACTAAAAGCAATACTGTTAACACCTAATAAATGTCCGGATATTGTTTCTCTCTCTCTAATTTGCGGCACTACTTGATATAAAGCTGTCATCACCTGAGCTTTGGTATAAGCATCCGGAAAAAAAGCTGTTTCAAATTTCTTTGCCGCTTTCAAACCTTGCTTTAAAGCATCAAAATCTTTCCCGGAGGAAGCAAGTTCTTCTGCTGATGCGCTAATAGCTTGAATTTCGCTAATTAAAGATTGTCTCCATAAATAAACTGACATTAATGTAGAAGCTGCCAAAGCCAAAATAGCTGTAACAGAACCCGCAAGAGCTATTTTTAAAGAACGATTTACTTTTACTTCGCTAAGTTTTTGCTGCTGTTGACTTTCTGCTAATTGAGCTTGTAACCTTTGCTGTTCTAATTCTGCTAATAGCCGTTCAATTTCCATCCGACTATATTCTTCACGCTTGCGGAGTTCTTTTAATTCTGTGAATAAGTCTAAGCTTTCGTGGGGTTGTGTATCAGCTATTTTAAACTGTTTTTTTCTCCTGAGTTCGCTGTGGAGTTGAGTAATTTCCGCTTCTCTTTGTTGTACTTGATTTCTTAACTCTTTTAACTGATTTTGAAAACTTAATTCCTCCTGTTGCAAAGAACGAATCAAAGCAACTAAATAATCGTGGATTAATTGATAGCGTTCGGTTACATCCGCAAACAAAACTACTAAACCAGAACGAACCAAAATTTCTAAAACTAATTCTAATTTATCTGCTACATCTAACTCTGCTAATTCTGCGGCTAATTGAGCCTTCGTTTTAAAAGGGCGTTTATGATTTTCATCAGTTAACAAATATAAAACTAGTAGAGCAGCTTGTTCGTTTTCCGAGCCGCAATCCTTAATAATTTCTTTGATATATCGTTCAATTAATTTATTTGGTCGATAGGGTTCGTATTTAGCTAAAGTAGTAATTCTTTCATCCTGGAGTTGCGCTCCTACTACCTGTAACTCAATCGGACGAACTTCTCCTATTTCTGATGATAAATCTTCTACCAAGCTATCAATTAAAGCCGGTTCAATATTATATTCAGAGCGCTCGGTTAACTTCTGAATCAGACTTTTAGCATCTTCCGAGGAAAGATTTTTAACTTGATAGCGGATATCCTTATCTAAAATATTATGACTGATAGAATCTTGTTTCGCTAAACGTTTTAAATCCAGCAAATGGTGTAAATAATCTTCTCTCAATGAAAAAATAATTTTTACAAAAGCAATATTCAAACATGCACAAATAAAATTATCAAATTCTTCCTTCTGATTTCTATCAGTATAAATAAAGAAAAATTCTTCTAACTGGTCAAAAATCAATACAGTTATCAGATGATTATTTGCATTTTCTTGTAACTGCTCTAAAATACCAGAGATGGTAATCGGTGTAGCTCGGAAAGTTGATGTAGTTAATTTTTTACCGTAAATATATTGAGTTCCCGTGTTATCTACAAACATAGCTTCACTCAAAGACTTACCCAATTCCCGCACCCAATCGGTATAAACTTGTAACACCACCGGAATCGCAATTTGGTCTCCAATCGGTCTATTTTGCAAAGCTGGAACCAACCCAGCATTAACAATAGAGCTTTTACCGACTCCCGATTCACCGTGAATTAAAGTTAATTTTTTATCCGAGCGGCTAATTTTTCCAATCAGTAAATTAATATCTCGCTCCCTACCTGAAGCCTTAATTTCCAAAGCAACATGAGTGTTTCTTGCAGGTGAAACTAACATCGGGTTTTTCGCTTTTCTTTGGGGTTGTAACCTACCCGCACCAATAAAAGCACGCAAACCGTATTGCTGCTCTATGGAACGTCGTTTGCGACGAATGAAAAAAGCTTCTAAATACTTGCCAGATTCATAATAAAGCCATCTTAGCCGCCGCAAAAGCCTGATATAGCCATGGGCATCATAACGATAATCGCTGTTTTCCAAAGCTATGGACAACTTCTTGGTAGCATTCTCCAAATGTTGTTGTGCTACGTTTTCCTCACCCAAATATTGCAGCGCTTTTACCAAAACCAACTGATATATTTGCTCCAGCAGCAACGGAAATAAACTTTGATGTGCTGCATGGTTATTTTTCGCTTCTGCCAAATAAAACAGCGAAGCTTGAGCATACTGACTTGCCTGCTTCCATTTTGATTCTTGCAAAGCAACATCTGCTAAATAACCACAATCACAAGCAAGTTGAGTGTAGCTACCATATTGTTGGTGCAACTCCAAAGATTTTTGAGCGATCGCCCTTAGTTTATTCCAATCCTGAAGCTGTTGTAAAACTTCGGCTAATTGTCCGATAAATTGCGCCACCAAAACTGGACGCTCTGCCAACTCAAATACCTGTAAACACTGCTCAAAATAATCCACAGCAGATTGCCAATTACCACATTGTTCACCGTGATTTCGCTCAGCCAAACGGTAAAAACACAAACCAAGGTAAAAGAGAATTACTCCTTGGTGGAGAAGGTGAGAAGAATGGGAAGAAATTATGCTTTCACTATTTCGATAATCAATTATTAATGATTTATCATTGTTAACTACTAACTGCTCACTGTTAACTGCTAACTGTTCACTGTTAACTGATAACTGCTCACTGTTCACTGTTAACTGTTCACTGTTAACTGCTAACTGCTCACTTTTCACTGCTAACTGTTCACTGTTAACTGTCATGGTACTGTTAACTGCTAACTGATGATCCACACCCTCCGGGTGAAAACTGTTACGAAAATGGTTGATTGCTTTTTCGATGCAATCTTTTACATATTCATCTAAACCAAACACAAATTGTAAACTAGCATCTAGTTCTGGTGTTAAATTAATTCCGCGACTTTGTAAATCCTTAATTGCATAATGCAGTTCGTTATTCTGCTGCCAAATTTCTTCCAAGGTACATTGACAGTAATCCTCGGATGAATTTTCTTGATTTTTGACTAAACAGTTAATACCGCATCGATTATCTTTGATAATTTGAGGTTTTTTCTCTCTTGCTGCCGCAATATTTAAAACAGTAGTAAATAATGAATCGGTTTCTTTTTGCAAAAACTGCTGTAACTGTACCGTCGTCATTTCAAATTTAATCGGTGTAGCTGCCCAACTAGCAAAATCGGGAGCTAATCGTCTTAGTTTTCGCAATACTTCTTCGTTTACCCATAACACCATTGGAAAAGGATGTTGTTTACGAAATTCGTCTCGCACGTGATTTATAGTACTTAATAAATCATCAAGCTCATCAACTGATTCCAATCCCAAAACTATTAATGCTATTTTGGGTAAATTTCTACTTTCCTGTTTGTACTTATCAACTATTTTTGTATGAATCGTACTATATAAACTTCTAGCATCAGAGGGTAATAAAACCTTTTGCAGCAGAAACTTGTTGCTTAAACTTTTTTGTAGATGCTGTAAAACTTGCTCCTGTAAAACTTGATAATTGCAGCATACTAACACGAGCGAAAATTCCTCATTAGAAAGGGTAATCGCTCGCGTTAAACTTCTTAAAGCAGAAGCATTTTTATCGACTAAATCTGATTGCTCTGCTTTTCCAACCACGATTTAAACTTCTTGGTTTCTGCTAAAACTGGATTCACTGCAAACCAAACTCCTTGATTATCACGATATTCAAAAACAAATAAGCTTCGCAACAAAGTATGATACTCAATATCACCTCTAACTCTCTGCTGCTGCACCACTTGGAAAATTAAATCCCATTCTGGAGCATCAATAGCATTTGCTCGATAATCGCGATGTCTTTGAATTACTAATTCTACACATTCTTTACTAAAAGGAGGGTCTTGTTCCCTGATACAATCAAACAATAATCCTAGCAAGTCTCGCACATGACCGCCACTAATTAAACACAACCGATTCAAAACTTCCGGAGTCTCGAATAGTTCTGTTATAAAATGTAACCTTTCTGCGGGATTAATAGTAGGAAAAGCCCTTGCCAAAACCATTTGTCGCAAACTATCTAAACCGGGAGTAAAAATTTCACCATTACGTTTACGCACCGGTATCATTGGTAAAACTTTTGGTGCAACACCACCACCCAAACGATGCTGTAATTGAGCGCTATCGTTGGAAAAAGTTAAACCCAGAGGAATCGTATAAACCATATGACAATTGAGTTTACGTAACTGTTCTCCTCTATCAATAAATAAATACTCCGGTAGGGAACGTCCCGATGGTAAAGGTCTAATTGCAACTCGATCTAAGTTATCAACAATTACCACCAATCCTTTTTTACCTCTAGCTTTAAGTTCCTCATTAGCACGAGCTAATAACTCATTATTAATAGAGTGTAAAATATTCAGAGTTCGCGGTTCCAAGTAATCCCTTAAACGTCGTCTTAATTGTGGACTTTCTTTAGTTTTAGCCGTAATTTTGGCAATACCAACTGATAATTCTCCTTCCAAATTCATATCAATCGGTGTTTGTAGAAAATCAATAACTTCGCCAAATAATTTAGCAAAATAAGAAGGCTTTAACCGAATTTTGATTGACTCTAAACTCTCAGATACTTGTCCTGCAATTGCTAAAAATATATCAGTCACATCTAAATCGACCATCTCCAAAACATGAGTAGATTCAAAATAGACAACATGAAATTGTTTTAGCTCTAACTCTGCCTTTAATCGCAGTAATTCTGTAGATTTACCGCAACCAATGTGTCCTGTAAAAAGTTGAGTTGTAGGTGTATCCGGTGATATTCTAGTAATAGTTCTTCCTAAAACTTCAATAATTTTTCCGCCCCTTACCGTAGCGAAATCAATATAATATCTTCGAGCATCAGCATCTCCCATTACTAGAGGTTGGCTCGGATTACACGCTTGATAAAATCTTTCTAAGTTTAGGAGCATAAAAAACTACGACTCGCTCTAGAAGGAAAGAGGAGATTTAAAACACTATGAGGGCTTTTTCTATTGAGTGATTTTCACTCTGAATACAATTTTGAAATGCAGTATTCCGGAATTATAAATAAGTTTAATTCGCTAATATTTTGATACAATAGTTACAGATTTATTCATTGATTTTATTATCTAAATAATTATCTAAATAACTATCATCAAAGCTATGACTATTTATTGAATTTCCAATATTGCTTAAGTTTAGATAATAGCTACAAATATTCATAAATATCGCTATTTTTGTGAACAGTGAGCAGTGAACAGTTAACAGTTAACAGTGAGCAGTGAACAGTGAACAGTTCAAATATATGATGGTGGGGAATTCAGGACCCAGGTTATACAACTGATAACTGATAACTGATAACTGATAACTGATAACTGTTCACTGATAACTGTTCA
>JBCBPQ010000129.1:0-19405 GCA_039820645.1 Cyanobacteria bacterium J06633_8
CAAGCTAAGTGCTATCGCTTATGGAGCAAAATTTTTATCAAGACCTAATTGTTGATAAATCTCTTTACTCTGTTGATAGCAATTCACAGCTTGTTCGTATTTATTCCAATCAGTATAAATAGTTCCTAGTTGAAAGTAAGCTAGTGCAACACTAGCTTTGTCATCTAACTGTTGACGAATTATTAAGTACTGATTTTGACATTCAACAGCTTGCTCATATTTACTCCATAATCGATAAGAATTAGCTTGCCAATACCATAGGTTAGCAACATCGTTATCAAGGCTTAATTGTTGATAAATGTCTTTACTTTGTTGGAAATAATCAATAGCTTGTTCGTATTTACCCCAGTCAGTATAAATTCTTCCTAGTTGAAAGTATGTACTAGCAATACCGGCTTGTTCATCCAACTTTTGACGAATTGTTAAGCATTGATTTTGAGATTCAACGGCTTGCTCATATTTACCCCATAAGCGATAGCAATTAGCTAAGCCATACAACCGGCTAGCAACACTTTTATCTCGACCTAATTGTTGATAAATATCTTTACTTTGTTGATAGTAATTAACAGCTTGTTCGTATTTACCCCAGTCTTGATAAATCCTTCCTAGTTGATAGTATGATAGTGCAACACTAGCTTGGTCATTTAACTGCTGACGAATTGTTAAGCATTGATTTTGAGATTCAACGGCTTGCTCATATTTGCCCCATAAGCGATAGCAATTAGCTTGGTTATACCATTGGTTAACAATATCTTTATCTCGACCTAATTGTTGATAAATATCTTTACTTTGTTGATAGTAATTAACAGCTTGTTCGTATTTACCCCAGTCTTGATAAATCCTTCCTAGTTGATAGTATGCTAGTGCAATACCGGCTTGGTCATCCAACTGCTGAAGAATTGATAAGAATTGATTTTGACATTCAATTGCTTGTTCGTATTTACCCCATAAGCGATAGCAATTAGCTAGCCAATAATACTGGTAAGCAATATCTTTATCTCGATCTAATTGTTGATGAATATCTTTACTTTGTTGGTAGTAATCAACAGCTTGTTCGTATTTACCCCAGTCACTATAAATTCTTCCTAGTTGATAGTATGCGAATGCAATATTAACTTGGTCATCCAACTGCTTACGAATTGATAAGCATTGATTTAGATATTCAATTGCTTGCTTATATTTACCCCATAAGCGATAGCAATCAGCTAGCCGATACCATAAGCCAGCAACATTCTTATCTCGATCTAATTTTTGATAGATATCTTTACTTTGTTGGTAGTAATCAACAGCTTTTTCGTATTTACCCCAATCGTGATAAGTTTTACCTATGTGAAACAAAGCTAATGCTTCATCACGAGTTCTACTAATTTCTCTGCTAATACTGAGCATTCGCTCAAAACAATCTAAAGCCTCCTTATATTTTGTATCTAACCTATAGCAAACACCTCGATTTTTCCAAAAAGTTAAAAGTTCTGAGGGGTCAATATATTGCGTGAGTTTTTCTAAACATTTTTGATAATAATCAATTGCTTTATCAAATACTTCCTTCTCTTGATAAGAAATAGCTAAAGACCATACTATATAAGGGCTAAAACTACTTTCTAAGTTTTCAGTTATTACTTCAAACATTTCAATGGCTTTGTCATATTTCTTTTCGCACATATAAGACATTGCCGTGAGGAAATTCAATGCTATTTGACAACCTTCATCAGAGTTAAAATGTTCCCGAACTTTTTCAAGAGCAGGTGTCATCTCATCACCTAGTTCTTTTACTAAGCTTCTAATATTGCAAAATAATAAAGGTTCTAATTCATTAATAATTTCTGTAGCAGAATCAATTAATTTTACTGAATCACAACAAGCAACATAAAGAATCGCCGTTTTTGCTCTAATACGATTTTCTTCAGACAGCGTTAAATCATTCCCAAATTCTTTTAATAAACCGATAACTTCATTTTTTTGATAAAACTGTTCAATTTTACGCAGCAATCTTAAGAACTTCTTAGTTGTATCATCTTTAAATCCATCTGTATCTATTATTCCAATACAGACAATAATTAACTTCCGAATCAAATTTTTACGAAAATTACTATTAACTTCAACTTCTGCAATTACCTGTCCTGCAAACAACAAATCTTTTAACTTGAATTCTACCTCTTGAGAATTTGTTTCCGATTCATCCTCCGCTTTAAAGTAACTTATTATCGGATTATCAGATGAATATTTTTTAATTTGTATCTCACCATATTTTAAATTCGGTTGATAATCTTCTAAATTCTTGAATAATTTTTCTACTAACTTCTTAACTTGTCTAGGAAAATGAACTCCGTAATACCCTAAAGCTAATAAAATTGGTTCTTCCCAACGTGGTTCGTGGAGATGATTCTTAATCAGTTGTAAAATATCGCTTTGGTCATTGTCAGCAATGTAACGAGCTGTAAAATACTCTTCAAAGGTCAAATGCATAAAGCCATAAAAACCTGGTGTTCGTTCCACAAATAAACCTGTGGTTTCCCGTACTTTCCGTAAAAACTCTCCTACAGCTTCAACTACTGATTCTGAATCTGACTCATCATCATTCAGTTCCCCTAACTTTTCTGCTAAATTTCTCTCAGCTTCTTGCTGACTAACTACACCAGAAGGTTTTTCTTCATGCATCCAATATGCTAAGGGTGCTAAAAGTTCTACCACTTCTGTTTCTTTTAACACTACTCTTGGTGCATCTGGTAATTTCTTACTAAGTTGCCAATCTTCCGTCAACGTTTGCACCGCTAACTCATAGAGTTTAACTCGACGATTGGGAAGGCGATCGCCATTTCTATGAATCAGTGCCAAAATGGTTAAGAGTAGCGGATTAGTTGTTAACCGTTTCACACCTTCATTATCTTCAACTGCTTGTAAAATATCCCGTACTTGCTCGTTTCCCCTATTTTCCCATTGCTCTTCACTAGCATCTGGCTGTTGTGCTTTCTCAACTGTATAACACCAGCGAGACAAGAATAGTTCTACCTGTTCGCTATCCATGTCTTCAATGGTAAATTCTGCAAACCTGCTGCTTAATTGGACTTCACGGTAGCCAGCAATACGACTGGTAATTACAAATTTGTTGTTAGGAAACTCATCGACAAACTGATTAATAGATTTTACAATTTGCTTGCGACTTTCTTGGTCAAATACCTCATCTAAACCATCCAGTAACATCAAACACTGCCCTTGACGCATCCTCAGTAGAAGAAACTCCGCTACCTCTTTCTGAGTTCCGATTTCTTCTTCTGTTTGAAAATGAGCTTCCCACTGACGGTAAAACTCATGTAGATATTCAAGTAAAGTTAAATCTGGTTGTTGTTCGAGTTGCTCTGCAAAGTCGGCAATCCTAAAGAAAACTGGTAATAAAGTTTTACCTAATTCTTCCTTGTCTTCACCAACAATTACTGTTTCCCCATTATCTCTTTTTGTTTTTGCAAAATGTAACGCTAAATAACGTAGAAGAGTTGTTTTCCCTGCACCTGGAGCGCCTAAAATTACACTATAAGAATTTTCTCGTACTGCCTGAGATAATTCAATTTTTTGGGTAACGGTTTTAGTACTAGAAACAGGTATTGAGTCTTCAGGAATTGTTTCGTAATAGCAAGGTTCATCCAAATCATCTTGACTAAGATCCATCTCGTCAAATTTAACACTTTGAGATTGCAATACACTCGCCGCATTTGGTTTTGTTGTATTAGCCTCAAAAGTTTCTGTAATATGTTGTCTCCATTGTGCTTGTAAAGAAACATAAACTTGGTCAAGAAAAATATCAACTTGGCGATTTACCTGCATTACACCACTCATTTTGAGATAAGAATTCTCAGCAATTAACCATTCTAAATAGGGATAAATTAAGGGATTGCGTGTTTCAAATTCTATTACCTTTTCTCGCCAATCCCAAAAATCTGGCGCATGGTAACGAAATTCATCTAAAAACCGTTTTTTATTGAGCCATAAAATTAATACTAAATTTCTTCCAAATAGCTCTTCTCTACCTAAATTCAATTGTTTCATTTCTTTAACCAAGCGCGGTGTAGGTAATTGGTCAATTCCAAATGCCATCACCAATTTGCGCTGAGTTTGAGTATTCTGCTGTTTATTATCATCCAAGCTATAAAGAAAATTATGAAAGGAATCTTCGCTGTAAAAGAAATTATAAAACTCAAAACTTTCTTCAGTTGTTTCTAAAGATTCCTTCAGACTTTTGACTACTATATGCTGGGGACTAATTTCTGGTGTAATGCCGAAAATAATTGTCGTTCCATCAGAAAGTTCTAATAAAGTAACTAACTTATCTAATGCCGTCTTATCAACTTCACTCAAAGGATAGTTAGTGTCTTGATTAAGCATATGCCAACCAGATAAAGTTAATATTGATAGATAAAAATGAAAATGAAAAAACTTTTTATGGGAAGCATCCCAATGCAGGCAAATTGACCAAAATATTGATTATCATTGCGTTAGCGAAGCGTGTCCGATAGGACATATGTAGCGAAGCGAAATAAAGCATTCACCCGAAGGGTGTGGCTCATCGCAAAGTCTAGATATTGCGATTACTTCGCTCCATTTCATTGCGCTCGTAATGACAAATTATATTTTTACACATTTGGGATGCTCCCTTTTTATGAAATATTATTTGTAGCTTGCCAACGGTGTAAATCTTCCATCAAAATAGGATTAATATCAAACCAAGATTCCTGCCTTGAATTGTAATAACCTAAGACTAATTTATTTTGTAAAAGTTCGTCAGAAATAATAAATTCACCTTTATTAGGTAATTTATGAGTTTTAGTAGTTAACTTCCCAGTTTTGTGTATAGAATCAAGTTCCGGATAGTGGTAGTCACTTAAATTATACTCTCGACGTACTTCTTGTACTGCTTCTTGTGCAGTATCTAAATCTATAAAATTTAGTTTGTTTCGCAATCCAATTTCACAGGTAGTACGTGCAAGTCTAACTAAATCTCGCATCACACCACCGCTTTTTTCACAAATTAATTCCAATGCATCGGGATTAAATAAACCTTTATAACTATCACCCAACTTAACAAGACGCGCATTTATTACTTTAATTAAAATTTCTCGACCATATTGATTGGGATTATTAGTTGGACATAAATTATCATCAGATTCAAATACTGGAGGATTATTCAAATCCAAGCATTTTTGAAAACTTTCCATCGGCTGACGGAAACTTGGAGAATATCGCAAAGAAATAGGAATCGAATAGACAATATGGGAGTTTAATTCTACTAATAGTGGACTAGAAAACATCTCCAAAGCAGTTACTTGGTCGTGTCTATCTAAACCATCGACAATTATTAGTAACCTTTGTTCTCTTTCCTCTTCCGCAGCCTTGATAATATCATTAACTCTAACAATAATCTCGCTTAATAAAGGACGAACGTTAAGAGTTTTATTTACTTCTCTAGTTAAACCACGCTTGAGAACTAATCCTAATTTGGTCAGAAACTCTGGAAATTGCAAACCATCAGTTTCACTATCTTTATCTTGATAAACTACAGTTTTTAGACTATCTTGCAGAGCGTTTAATAATTCATCTTTTTTATTAAATAACCAATTAGATTGAATGGCTTGACGTGCAATTTCTAAACCAATTAAAACTATTACTTCTGCATAGCCAATGTTGTATCTGTCTAAAGCAGTTTGCGTATCAATCCAAATAACAGTGTAAAAATCAGCTACTTTTTGTTGCAACCGTCGCAACTCAGTAGTTTTTCCACCACCTCTGTGCCCAGCCAATAAAAATTTTGCTGGATCGTCTTCCATTTCCAGCAAACTTACTAGCTTATTTACGGGACTATTATCTCTTTGAACGTAAAAATTTTTCAGGTCTTCAGCCGTTACCAGAGCTTCTTCTGGTTTAAATAACTGGTAAGCATTTCGCCAAAATTTTGTATTACTCATACTGACAATATTTAACCAAAATATTTGATTTTATGTGTCAAGCGTTGCTTTTTAGAATAATAAAGTATAATAATTTTTTTAGTAGATTGATGTCATATAAAATACTTGTATTTAAACTGTTGTCAGCGGTGAATTATTAACAGGACTTACGCAATTGTGACAATGTCTGTTGGTGCGTGACACTATAAAAAGGTTATTACTAGGTTTAAAACTTCTCAAAGTGTCACAGCACCCTACGAGAAAAATATGCCAGTAAGTCCTAATTAATACTAATAAAATATACCCAAAACTTAACTGACTCGTATTTTCAACAATTCTTAATTTAAATGCAAATATTCATTACAATAAGATGGAATATTAGTCCTATTTATTGGACTTATGCTATTAGACTGGGGTTTGCAACCCCAGTCGGGCTGTGATAGAAACCGTTAATTTTATGGGAAAAAGTACTAGAATAATAACCGCTTAGAAATATACTCAGTACTTACGCACTCGTTATGATTCTCCAAGGTTTGGGATTGCTTCCTTACGTCGCAATGACTATAGTTACCTTACCCGTGAGTAAATTCTAATACTTTGATGACTTACGCCAGTTATCACTCTTTTCAAAAAACATTCTTCTCAAAAAAATCCACCACCATGTTCGCAATAACTTCATTCCCATCAATTGCGATTAATTCTTGATTAAGTGGTGGTTGTACCGGCTGTTTGATTATCATTCAATTGGTGCGTGACGGCATTATGATAATTATTAATTAATAAGATAAATTGTTTTAGCCGTCACAGCACCATTGTCATTCAATTGGTGCGTGACGGCATTATGATAATTATTAATTAATTAAGATAAATTGTTTTAGCCGTCACAGCACCCTACAAAATTAATACTTGCTGATAACTGATAACTGCTCACTGTTCACTGTTCACTGTTCACTGTTCACTGCTTTAGCAATCACTTCATTCCCATCAATCCCAATAGCTTCTTGACAACGAGGTGCTTCCAATGGCTGTTTAAGAAACTCCCAGGAACTTTCAAATAATTCGGCGGGGGTTAGTATTTGATGATAGTTGTAATTTTTGATTCCTTCTAAAAGATAAGTTGCTTCTGCAAAATTATCTCTAGTAACTGAAATAATCGGCACTCCTAATTTAGTGGCTTCCGCAAAAGTACCGAAACCTGGTTTGGAAACTATTTTCCCGCAAATTGGCATAAAATCAACGGGACGGATATGTATATCATTTACTTTAATTAAATTTGGTAAATCTGGTGCCGATTTATCGAAGGTGATAAATTGCCAGTCTGGAAAATTAACTAAATTTTGGTAAGGTATTTGCTGTAACCCTAAGCCGCCAAAGGTAAGCAATATAGTTTTTTCGCGGGGTGCTGTTATATCCCACTTAGATTTAATTTCTTCCGCATCAATAAAAGGAGAACCACCAATTAAACCGACATCAGTTATATTATTAAATGCCTGCATCGGTTCGTGGAAAGGAAGACGAAACAGGCGATCGCACTTTGAATAACATTCACCAATCCAGTCGGCAATGTCAATAAAATCACCACCCCAATCTCGATAAATATAATCCCAACCAAAGTTACTAATTGCCCAACAGGGGACATTTGCAGCTTTGCCAATATCTGCGGCTAAGAAAGGAATATCTGCCAAAATTAAATTAACGCGATTCTGATGAATAAAATCAACTTCAGAAGCGATGATAGAAGATTGTTTTTTCTTAATTTCTAATAATTTGTCTAAGGTAGCTTGCTTATCCATACTGAAACTATCAGCTTGGATGACTCCCACATCGTAACTACGGGGACGATGGATAAAATCACCTTTGATATAACATTCCAACAACCAGCGAGGTGCGGCAGTCACCATAATTAACAAAGCTTCGGGACATAACTTTTGAATAGTCGCTGCTACGGAAGCACTACGAGTAGCATGTCCGAACCCATGACTTGTAATTGCAATATATATAATAGGACGTTGCATATTTGGGGATAGGGAATAGGGAATAGGGCATTGGGGATTGGGGATTGGGCATTGGGAATAGTAATCAATTTTTTATGATTTCATCTATCCCTTCTACCTTTAACACCTAACACTTTATATGTTTTGGTATAATTTAGCATCTCAATTTATGTGACCGAGTGCTAGTGGTGCTTTTCAATTTTGACAGATTGTAGAGACGTAGCAATGCTACGTCTGGCGACGTTAGGGAGAAAACGAACCCATCAAAATTAATCAAATAGAATACTAGTGCGACAAGTTTTGAGGGGAAATTTATTGATACACAATAGCGTCTCCCCCTAAATATTTGGCGCTAAAGCGCAACTACGAACCAATTACCTAATTAAAAAACTTCTGAATTTCCTCAACCAACTGGTCAATTTCTGATTCTAAAGTAAAGTAATGGACGCAAGCACGGACACAATCGGGGTTGGCAATTTTACGTGTAAATATTGCTTTTGATTCTAGATACTTTACTAAGTCTAAGCTGCTTTTAGATTGATTACTTTCTATTTGAAAGGAAATTAAACCGGATTGGGGGGGGGTATTCCGCAAACATTTTATACCCGATACTTGCATCAATTTCTGCCACAAATATTCGCTGTTGTGACAAATTTGTTCGTAACGTTTTTGCGGTGTGCCCCATTGTTGATGTACTGAAATGGCTTCGGTTAAACCAACGTAGAAAGGATAAGCAGAAGTTGCAATTTCATATCTTTCGCCACTGTCTTGCCATTTTACAGGCTGAGCTTGACCGTCAACAACTACGCTACGCCAGCCTACAAAGGTAGGATAAAGACTTTCTCTAATTTGAGGACGCACGTACAAACCGCCAACACCGGGAGGTCCGCACAACCATTTGTGACCTGTAAAAGCGTAAAAATCTACACCTAATTCTGTTAAATTTAATGGTAATAATCCTACTGATTGGGCTGCATCTACCATTAATTTTGTATCGTTGTTTCTACAAACTTCGGATATTTTGTCTAAAGGCAAAACTTGTCCCGTATTCCAAAGTACGTGATTTAATACCAGCATACGTGTACGGGGACGCAAATGTTGAGCAATTACTGCTACAGAATCCCCCTCATTTAAAGTCGCCATTATTGGGCAAGTACTAACTTCAACAGAAAACCTCCGTGCTATTTCCCTAGCTGTGGCGATAATCCCTGGATGCTCGCAGTCTGTAAGCAGTATGTGGTCTCCTGCTTGCCACTCAATACCCCACATTGCAATATTGCAGCCAACGGTTACATCTTCTGTAAGAGTGATGGTTTCCGATGGTACATTCAGTTCGGTTGCAATTGCTACTCTTGTTGCTTTAGTCTGTTGTATAAGCCAGCTATTGACTTCATTGCCATAAGGACCTAATCGTTGAATCTCGTCCTGAGCTTGAATTACGGCATTCATCGCCGAAGAAGGCATAGGACCTTGACCTCCGAAGTTAAAGTAAGCTTTATTGCCTAAAGCCGGAAATTCTTGCCGATACTGATGTAAGTTTGTTTGCGTAGCAGATATACTCGTCATACAGATTTTATATTTTGGATTGGGAAACAAGTTAAAGATTAGGAATTTTTTACTTTGTAAAGCTTTATAAAACAGCTTTATTGAAGGTTTTGCCTATTATTCCTCAAACGAGAATTTTTTGATTTTAGCTGAAATGCTTTCAAATTAAATCTTTTCAATTTATGTAGGGAGTTTTGATTTTGGATAGAACTAAAATGCCGCAGGTTGTAGATGTTCTTCCCGCATTATTGCTATTGTGTGACACTTAGTGTCAGAAACCCGGTTTCTTTGCTTATAACGAGATAATCCTGCTTTCACGACAAGAAACCGGGTTTCTTTGAGCCAAATTGAGAATGGTGCAAGATTTGAGTTCCCCCATTATTGCTATTGTGTGACACTTAGTAAAACTCTGAACGTAATAATAAAGCTTGCAGTGCCACGCACCAACCAAGTATTTGGGAGAATAATATACATAAGTCCTTTTTAATTTTCCAGTAGGTTCAAACAAGTAAATTGGATGTCGAATCAATTTACGGCATCTTTATCGCTTTTTCAACCGAAGTATTTTGTATAGCCGTCACTTAAAGTTATCTCGATTACTCCCCGCCAAACGCTAATTTTGTTAGTTTAAAAGAATGTTAATTAATGCCGAACTGCTGCTGCAATATCAAAAGTGTAAACGCCGCCCTTTTTTGAACGTTCGTGGCGACAAAACCGAGCAGGATGCTCCTAGTGACTTGCTTTTGAAGCTTTATCAAGATAAGTTTACTCATAAAAAAAAGGTTTTGGAAAAGTTGGATTATCAACGTCCAAGGTTTCCCAAGGGGGAAGCCAAAACTGGGGTAGCGGCAACTTTAGATTTGATGCAGCAGGGTGTTGAATGTATTTACCAGGGATTGCTGATAACAAGCTACAAAGGCAATCGTACTTTATTAGTGCGTCCGGATCTACTTATTAAGCAGGAAGGAAAATCTTGTTTTGGAGATTGGAAGTACGTTCCTGCGAGGGTTGAATTAGGCAAGCGTCCCAAACAAGAATACCAAGTTATTGCCGCTTTTTACGCTTTTGTTTTAGCAGCAGTACAGCAAGTGGAATTGGAAACAGCTTGGTTAATCTTGCGGGGAAAGGAAACTAGGTATAATGTTGATTTAGTGAAATGGATTCCTCGGATGCAGGAGATTTTGGACGAATGCATCCAAATGCTTGATTTAGCTACGGCTCCTGAAGTATTTATCTCTCGTCAAAAATGCAGTCTCTGTAATTGGTATAGTAGCTGTCATCAAACTGCTGCGGAGCAAAAACATCTTTCCTTGGTACCTGGGGTAACACCAGGGCGTTACAATCAGTTGAAAATTATTGATATTACGACTTTAGAAACCCTGGCTCAAACGGTACCTTCAGCATTAGAAGATTTACCTTGTTTTGATGGTGAAGTGGCAACTCAAATTGTTTTACAAGCAAAATCTTTACTGATAAATCGTCCTTTGTTTTTACCCCAAGCATTAATTGAATCGACAATTAACGAACAATTAATTTTTTCATATCAAGAATCTTTGCTAAGTTTACCAAATCAAGAAAATACTATAGACGAATATCCTCTAACTGTAGAAATAGATCCAGTTGTATATGAAACTATTACTTATAGTTCCCCTATCGAAATTTATTTTGATATAGAAGCCCAGCCAGATTTAAATTTAAATTATTTGTTAGGAGTTTTGGTTGTTAACAGAGAAAGCAACACAGAGGAATTTTATTCATTTCTGGCAGAAAAACCAGATGAAGAAGAATTAATTTGGCAACAATTTTTAGAATTAGTTTGGCAATACCCCGACGCACCAATTTATCATTTTTGTGTTTATGAGTTCGATACAGTACAGAGGCTAGCAAAGCTTTACCGTACTCCATCAAAGAAAGTATTGCCAGTTTTGGATAGATTTGTGGATATCTACGAACAAATTACTCAAACACTAGTATTACCATTAGAAAGTTATGCTTTAAAATCTATTGCTCGGTGGTTAGGATTTGAATGGCGCGATAAAGAAGCTACCGGAGCTAAATGTATTTACTGGTACGATAAATGGTTAAAAAATGGCGATCGCACCTTATTAGAAATCATCAAACGTTATAACGAAGACGACTGTCGGGCAACTTATGCTGTTAAAGATTGGCTTGTCAAATATATGATAAATCAATATGAAAACCAAGAAATTGAGAGTTAGGCAGCTCTTTCTCCCCACACCTATGTTCTTGTGATATCGTATTTGTGACTTCTAGCGATGAGTAATAATCTGCCGTGGGACTTAGGAATATATTTAAATTACCGCTAATTATTTTATTTTTGGTTACAGTTGCAATTGTCACCCTTCTGTTCGCGAATTTCACTCCTTCTGTTGTTGAAGTTACGGGTATAAATTTTATAGGTAACGCAACTTTACCTACAGGTACAGATTTTGAAAATACGGAATTAGGCGGCTTGTCGGGAATAACTTACGATACTCCCAACAAACTTTATTATGCTATATCTGACGACCGCTCTGTAAAGTCACCTGCGAGATTCTATACTTTTAAAATTAACCTTAGAGAAGATTCTTTTCAAAAAAGCGATATTGAAATTGTTAAAGTCGCAACCTTAAAAGATAAAAGCGGTAAAACTTTTGCTGCTGGTACTATAGATTCAGAAGGAATTGCCCTTAATAATTCATCTATATTCGTATCATCTGAAGGTGATGCCAACAGAGGAATAAATCCATTTATTAAAGAATTTGCTCTAGACTCAGGAAAAGAAATTTCTAGTTTACCAATTCCCCAAAAATATTTACCATCTGAAGACAAAAACCAGGGCATTCGCAATAATTTAGCATTTGAAAGCTTGACGATAGCACCCGATAGAAAGCATTTATTTACAGCAACCGAAAACGCATTAATTCAAGATGGCGATAAAGCTAAACCCAATCAAGGCAGTTTATCTAGAATATTGCAATACAATTTGCTGACTAAAAAACTGGAAAAAGAATTTCTTTATCCAACTAAAAAAGTGAAGCCTTTTTTCAAACTTAACGGTAGATTTTCTAGCGGTTTAACTGATTTAATCGCACTGGATAACCAAGGAAACTTTTTAAGTATAGAAAGAACTTTTACTGGTTTCGGCTTTGTAAATTCATTATTTAAAATATCTTTATCTAATGCTGACGATATTAAGAATATTGATAGCCTCAAAAAAGTGAATTCCCAAACTATTAAACCAGTCAAAAAAGAATTATTAATGGACTTAGGAAAATTAGAAGTTGCATTAGACAATACTGAAGGATTAACAATTGGTGCAGTTTTACCCAATGGACAACCTTCGCTGATTTTGGTTAGTGATAATAACTTTAATAAATTGCAACGTACTCAATTTTTAGCATTTCAACTCCAGATAGAATCCCGTCTGGAAAGAATTTTACGTTTAATTCGCGAGCGTATTTCGTAAACGTAAACTAATGCTTTGCCTCTAAGCTATGAAATTTCCGTAGTGGGAGCAAGATGCTCCCACTCCTATACGTTTTTTTTATTTGAAATAACTATAAGTAGGTGGGCACAAATAAACCAAGCTATATTACAAAATGTTTTTGACGCTCAAACCCTTACCCCTATTGCAAGACAGCAAGACAGCCTATTGCCTTATCCCAATTACCTTATCCCAATTACTATTTTCAATGCCAACCTACTTAATAATCAAATACTCATCATAAATACTTAATCAAAGTTGATATTAACTCTGGAGTTACCCTGCGTATATTTGCTTTGATATCTTCAAAAAAGCATTTTTATCTTAAAACCTTTATCAGCTATTAGACAAGTATCGAATCAACTATAAATCATTCTACAGAAAGCTTTCACGTAATGAAGGCTATTTAATCTCCTCACTAATGTAGTATATTCACTGATAATACTTATTTAATTCCACGTAGCCTTGAGAAACGTTTCAGTGAAATTCCTCATAGGCTTCGACCGTCGCTTGTGTTACATAATATTTAGTGTGTCTGCTAGAAATCTCGGAATGCAGTGTCGATACTTTACACAACAAAGGTAAAAACTGACTTCTACTGGTAAATACCAATCCCCTTCCAAATTAAAAATTAATAAATTTATTGATTTATGTTGAAGCAAGAAATCGATAAGATGTTACATCAAAAATATAAAACAGAATTAGACCAATACATTGGTAAATTTGTAAATCACCGCTACTTGATTCGAGATTTAATTGGTAAAGGAGGAGGAGGAAAAGTATATTTAGCAGAAGATTGTACTAATGGAGGAATGCCAGTAGCGGTAAAAATATTGTCTTTAAAGTTAGATAATCAAACAATATCTCAACGCTTTGCCAGAGAAATTTTTATTAGTACTCAGTTAGGGCGTAAAAGCAAGCATGTTGTCAGAGTTTTAGGCTACGGTATTACTGATGATAAAATTCCGTTTTATGTGATGGAATATCTCCAAGGTAAAAATTTGTTAGAAGTAATCAACAATCAGCCTTTAGCATTAGAAAAGTTTTTAGATATTTCCTATCAAATTTGCCAAGGTTTGCAATGTGCCCACAAAGGTATCAGTATTAAAGGTGAAAATCATCCAGTTATTCATAGAGATATAAAACCGCAAAACATATTTATTACCGAAGACGCAAAAAAAGGAGAAATAGTCAAAATATTAGATTTTGGAACTGCAAAATTCTTAAAAGAAAGGGCTGGAGCAACACTTTCAAAATCTTTTCTGAGTAGCTTACCTTATTGTTCGCCAGAGGATATGGAAGGGCGTAAACTACTAGATATACGCTCAGATATTTATAGTTTAGGAATTATCATGTATCAGATGCTTTATGGTAAGCATCCTTTCCAATTAAGAAGTGACTCTTTTGGTGAATGGTATCAAGCTCATCGTTTTGAAACACCATCTTTATTCAGCGAGGTGATACCACAAGCAAAAATTCCTCTTGATTTAGAAGCTCTGGTAATCAGTTGTCTAGCTAAGGATATCAAAAATCGACCTCAAAATATTACAGAAATATTAGAAACATTAGAATTACTACAAAAACAGTGCAATCAATATCAGGAAAAAAAGCATAATACCTTTACAAACGACTATGGGGTAAATTTAACACCAGCAACATTAATATCTAAACATATTTGCTTACAAAAAAATTGGCCCGATAATAAGCCAATAGCACCGATTGTGTTCCCTCATCTTCTGTATGCTGTAGAAGGTAAAATTCCCACTTTTTGGGCAATGTTACCTCAAGCAGAAATATCTACATTTTTAGAACAAAAAAATACAACCGAATTTATCCAAAAAATCAACGTTTACCCAATGATTATGTGGGTAACAGTTTTGCATGATGCAAATTATTCTTTAACGCGCTGGCTATCTTGCTTCTTAGATATTACAGATAAAAGAGGAGAAAGAATGGTTAAGCATCTAGCGGAAAAAGGCTACTATCATTTACTTTTATTTGCACTAGAAAAACCAGAAAAATGCGCTCATGTCATCACCACCGCTATTACTCCACACCAACGCGAGCAATTATTTAATTGGTTGGAAATGAGCCGTAACTCTAAAAGCTTTATTTCACCCAATCAAAGTAAGACTATCCTTCAAGCCCAATACGAAAAAATTAAACCTAAAATTTTGCAAAAATTAGCAGATAACCAAGATGGGAAACCAGATATCAAAGTTTGGTTATGCAAATTTTTGCATCATTTAAAGAAACTTTTTCCATTTTAGTTACATCTTATTCAGAACTTACGCAACCACAACGATAAATCAAGTATTTCAGCCGTTGAGATCCCCCCAACCCCCCTTAAAAAGTGGGGCTTTGCGTAAGTCCTATTATTATTAAATATTTCTGTTCAAAATTGGAATATTTGTAAAACGGTGGAAAATTATTCTTGGATTTGCCGGTGGCAGAATTTCTCAATCCTAGTCACCGACTCTATTCTTTATAATGTATCTATATGAAACAATGCCTTACGCATATTCACAACGGCTTGTTCCATATTTACTAAATTTTCTAGAGTTAAAACAATATCATCACTAACACCGAGCATTTTTGCTGCTTTTTTTACTGTTTCTCTCTCTGCCTGAGCATAAATACCATCAGCTGATGACATTCTAATCGCATTATATATCAACTCCCGTGATGCAGACCAAGTCGCAACATCAACTTTGATATTGGGTAAAAGCTCTTCTATGTTGGCATTTTTGTAATCAAAATACTTGTATAATTCAATAACATCTTGGGGAGCACCAAATTTCATTTGGTGAATAATTAACCAATCCATTTCTTTTTCAGAAACTTCTTCATCGGCTCCAGCAATAGCTAACAAAACGTAACCATAGTTAATCATAGCTTCTATTGGAGCTGCACTAATTCCGTACTCATCTTTTGCAAAAGATGACACACTTATCATCTCGTCGCTCATAAATTGTCTCCTGTTGTAATTTCGTCGCAATAGTACAGATTAAGAAGTTTTATACAACATAAACAATAATTTTTTGATGATTTAAGCTCTATTTAATTTCCCCTAGCAAAGAATATTGGCTACCTAAGTCGATTAATTCTAACCCATACAAATAAAAGCCATCTCCTGCTTGGGACTTTCGTTACTCCGCGATTCCGCTTTTTTGAGATTAATTTGAGATTAAAAAAATATATTTGTGAGTTAAGACTAGAAAATCAACCTTGTTACAATCGCGAATCGTCTATAATACTTTCCAGACTAAGGAAACCAATAGTTTAGAGGAGACGAGTGAATTAATTTAAAATTAGCCCTTGACAAATGGCGAAATAAGAGACATACTTAGAAAGTAGAAAAACAAGGGACCGTAGTTCAACTGGTTAGAGCACCGCCCTGTCACGGCGGAAGTTGCGGGTTCGAATCCCGTCGGTCCCGTTCAAAGAACGGAATATTGGTAAAGTCAATCTTTAGACTTGTGTTTTAAGTTCTATAGGTTTTATGCAAGCTCGAAGATTTTCAAAAATGGTGAAGGTTAAAATTCGCTTTAACTATTGCAATTGTTAATCGAATAAATCAAAATCTAAAATCGCGTCATTTGAATAACCGAGTAAGTCTCAACGGACAGTTTTCTCGGAATTACTTGTGGTGATGCGATTAAATCTCAAATATTACGAAGTATATGACTTGCAGAGTGCGTATTGCTCCCAGTCCAACTGGGAATTTACATATTGGTACGGCGAGAACTGCTGTATTTAACTGGTTGTTTGCTCGCCATCATGGCGGAAAATTTGTTTTACGAATCGAAGATACTGATACGGAACGTTCCCGCCCCGAATATACCGATAATATCCTTGAGGGATTCCGCTGGTTGGGAATGGATTGGGATGAAGGACCATTTTTCCAAACCAAGCGTTTGGATATGTATAAGCAAGGGGTGCAAAGTCTTCTAGATAAGGGATTAGCTTATCGTTGCTACACCACCTCCGAGGAGTTAGAAGCTTTACGAGAATCTCAAAAAGCTAGAAACCAAGCACCTCGTTACGATAATCGTCACCGCGATTTAACACCAGAGCAAGAAGCGGAATTTAAAGCCCAAGGACGCAGCTTTGTGATTCGTTTTAAAATTGATGATAATCGTGAAATTGCCTGGAATGACTTGGTAAGAGGAGAAATGAGTTGGCAAGGTAGCGATTTGGGCGGTGATATGGTTATCGCTCGTGCTGCGGAAGATGGTATCGGTCAGCCACTGTATAATTTTGCTGTGGTGGTGGATGACATGGATATGCAAATTACCCATGTGATTCGCGGGGAAGATCATATTGCCAATACTGCCAAACAAATTTTGTTATATGAAGCCTTTGCCGCTCAAGTTCCAGAATTTGCTCATACTCCCCTGATTTTGAATGAGAAAGGTGCCAAACTTTCTAAACGAGATGGGGTTACCTCAATTTCTGACTTTCAGAAAATGGGTTTTACTGCCGAGGGTTTGGTTAACTATATGACCTTATTGGGATGGTCTCCCCCGGATTCTACTCAGGAAATTTTTACCTTACAAGAAGCTGCCAAGGACTTTACTTTTGAGCGCGTTAACAAAGCCGGTGCAAAATTTGACTGGGCAAAACTAGATTGGATTAACAGCCAGTATATTCATAGTATGCCGGTAGATAAACTTACCGACATGCTAATACCTTTTTGGAAACAAGCAGGGTATAAATTTACTGAAACTAAAGAACGCCCTTGGCTCGAAAAGTTAACTGCTTTGATTCAACCCGGTATATCTCGTTTAACTGAAGCTGTAGAGGTAGCTAAAATATTTGCTACCGAAACTGTAGAGTTTGATTCCCAAGCCCAAGAGCAACTGCAAAAAGAAGGAGTCAAAACTGCCCTCCAAGGAATTGTTGCCGCTTTAGATAGTGAAATTAACGCTGCAAATGCCAAAGACATCATTAAACAGGTAGTTAAACAGCAAAACGTCAAAAAAGGATTATTGATGAGGAGTTTGCGGGCTGCTTTAACCGGAGAAATGAGTGGTCCTGACGTTGTAGAATCTTGGGTACTGCTTAACAATACTGGTTTAGATAAGCTGCGTTTAGAAAAGGCGATCGCCCAAACTAGTGCTGATTAAATTTCCATGAATTAAAGCATTTTTTACCCGTGAAGTAAGTCAAAATCTTGAATAATTACCTTGGGGCGCATAAAATGTGCCCCTATTTATTCTGGTTTGTATTCTGGTTTATGCAAAGCTTGCAAAAAGGAAATGGGTAGCAATCCCTAACTCCTAACTATAAAGACGTAGCACTACGCCCCGTCTCTACACTCCTAACCCTTCACTTATCGCAGCAGTCATAACAAACAAAAATTTTTACATTCTTCACTTACATTGAGTCTAGATATTAATTAATTTATCCAGTTTTAACTTATGCCAATAATAGTTAATTACTCTGAGGCTATGGGAACAATATATGTAAACTAAATGTCATCTCAAACACTTAGAAAAATATAATCAAAATGTCTACTAAATTATTAAGTCGAGCAATAAAGCTATCAATTTTCTTCTTATCGCTAACCACAGCTTCCGGAATCAATACGGAAGTAAAAGCCCAAGAAACTCCTCCACCGATATTCGGAGATATAAGCATAGACCGTCCTTTATCAAAAGATCCCCTGACAGTTAGGGGAATGAGCGGTGGTAAGATATCGGCTAAAAAGATTTCTGAAAGAAATGACACTCCCACAGGAGCCTGTACCGGTTATATGGATACAGAACCGGACCATACCCTAAAATTAAAAAATAAATTCGATTATATGAAGCTGGTAATAGAAAGTCCTGAAGATACCACTTTAATAATCAAAGGTCCTGGTGGTACTTGGTGTAATGACGAATTTGAAGGCAAAAACCCCGGTATCGTCGGTGAATGGCTCCAAGGAAACTATCAAGTGTGGATAGGTTCTTACCAGAAGGAACATTATTTTCCCTACACCTTGAAAATTACAGAAGCGAAGTGACAGGGAACAGTACCATGACAGTGAACAGTTAACAGTGAACAGTTAGCAGTAGTTTAGCTCGGCATGGGTGAGTAAAGCAGATTATGATTTTTCATAGCCTCTCTCCTGGTAGGAGAAAGGCTTTGATATTTTTAGGAAGTGAGAAAGTTTTATAAGGCGATCGGTATGCTTCTAATCGGCGATTACCTGTAAAAAACTGAAAATTACTGACATTTGCCCAAAAAAATTCTTGGAATTCGGTGTCAGCCTTCTTGCAGAAGAAGGTAAATTAGCATATTTAAATTATTTACTGCTAACTGTTAACTGTTGACTGTTGACTGTTGACTGTTGACTGTTGACTGTTGACTGTTGACTGTTGACTGTTCCCTGTCACTTCGCTTCTGTAATTTTCAAGGTGTAGGGAAAATAATGTTCCTTCTGGTAAGAACCTATCCAC
>JBCBPQ010000130.1:0-19353 GCA_039820645.1 Cyanobacteria bacterium J06633_8
CAACTATCAATTATCAACTATCAATTATCAACTATCAATTATCAACTATCAATTATCAACTATCAACTATCAATTATCAATTATCAACTATCAACTATCAACTATCAACTATCAACTATCAACTATCAACTATCAACTATCAACTATCAACTATCAACTATCAACTATCAACTATCAACTAACAATTATTCAATGCGAATATTTATTAGTACTGGCGAAGTGTCAGGAGATTTACAAGGTTCACTATTAGTTACTGCCCTCAAGCAACAAGCTACTGCAATAGGATTGGAATTAGAAGTTGTGGCTTTAGGTGGCGATAAAATGGCTGCTGCTGGCGCAAATTTAATCGCAAATACTACTTCTATTGGTTCAGTTGGGATTCTAGAAGCTTTACCTTTTATATTGCCAACTTTAAAAATTCAGCGACAAGCAATTGCTTTTTTAGAAAAGAATCCCCCTGATTTAGTCGTATTTATTGACTATATGGGGGGAAATTTACCGATGGGTAAATATATTCGTCGTCATATGCCCGATGTACCTACGGTTTACTATATTGCTCCTCAAGTTTGGGTAACTTCCATCGGAGAAAAAGACACGGAACAATTAATCAAAAT
Organism: Cyanobacteria bacterium J06633_8; assembly: GCA_039820645.1. Lineage (GTDB taxonomy): Bacteria > Cyanobacteriota > Cyanobacteriia > Cyanobacteriales > Nostocaceae > Rivularia. Next base: position 615 of record JBCBPQ010000130.1, read on the forward strand.
TAGCGATAAAATACTAGCGATATTTCCCGAAGAAGCTCGTTATTTTCAAAATAAAGGTGCTGATGCAACTTGGGTAGGACATCCTTTAGTAGATAGAATCCAAAGCTTTCCTAGTAGACAAGCAGCGCGTGCAGAATTAGGAATAGCTGATGATGTAACTTGTATTGCACTTTTACCGGCTTCTCGTATCCAAGAGGTAAAGCGTCTTGTACCCGTAATGTTTGAAGCAGCACGGGAAATTCAAACAAAAATGCCAGATGTACATTTTTGGATTCCTTTATCTTTGGAAATATATAGAGAAGAAATAGAAAAAGAAATACAAAAGTATCAGTTAAGAGCAACTCTTGTATCCAGTCAACAAAAAGAAGTATTAGCTGCTGCGGATTTAGCAATTACTAAATCAGGTACGGTTAATTTAGAATTAGGATTGTTGAATATACCGCAAGTGGTTTTATATCGTTTAAATCCCTTCACCTATTGGGTGGGTAAAAACATACTCAAAATCAAAATTTCCTATGCTTCCCCACCAAATTTGTTGGTAATGCGGGAAATCGTACCAGAATTTATTCAAGAAACAGCTACATCTGAGAATATTGTGAAAGCTGCAATGGAATTTTTATTAAACGAACAGCGACAACAACAAATGAAAGCTGATTATCAAGAAATGCAGCAGTTTGTCGGAGAAATTGGAGTTTGTGAAAGAGCTGCGAAGGAAATCTTACAGTTAACAGTGAACAGTTAACAGTTAACAGTGAACAATTAACAGTGAACAATTAATAATTTTCAATAAAAATTCCTAATTCTTTACTCCTAAGTGCTAACTTCTTTATGTCCAAGCTCGGAAAAAGTTGCCGTCTTCCCAAATTCCAGCAACTTGTTTTTCGATTGCGGCTAATTGTTTGTTATCTAACTTCTGGAAATTTCTTGCTACATTAACGTTTTCTTCTAACTGTTTAATGTTTTCAGCAGCAACTATGCAGCAATGCACTCCTGGTTGAGATAAGCTGTAACCTAAAGCTTGATTCATCCCCGATAATCCTCCGGGTTTGAATAAACGACCGTAAGCTGGTACTTTCATGGCAATTACGCCGACGTTTTTTTCTCGCGCTACTGGTAAAACTACGGGAAGAAAAGGACGGGGATGATATTTGTCAGCAGCGTTTACGGGAATTAAGGTAGTGTCGAAAGGATAGCGACGCAACCCGTCAGCAATGATATCAGGTTCGTGATGTCCGGTAATTCCTGCAAATCTAATCAGTTTTTGTTGTTTGGCTTCTTCTATGGCTTTGATTGCTCCTGAGTCCGAAAATATAGTATCGAGTTGTTCGGAGAAAGCAACGGAATGCAATTGCCACAAATCTAGATAATCTACCTTTAATCTTTTTAAACTTCTCTCCAATTCTCGCCAAGCACCATCTCTATCTCTGGCGGTTGTTTTACTGGCTAAAAATATTTTTTGACGATGGGGTGGGAGGACTTTTCCTAAGTAATCTTCGCTAGGTCCGTAACTTGCAGCAGTATCAAAATAACGAATACCGAGTTGCAATGCTTTTTCAATTTGTGCGATCGCCTCTTTTTCTCCTTCATTTTTAGATAGCGGCGTTTGCCCCGCGCCACCTAAACCAAATATAGGAAGTTTTACACCCGTTTTACCCAAAATTTGTTCTGGCATTTTGGCTAGTGGTGCAGCATTGCTAGTAGTATTTTGCTCTAAAGAATTACATCCAACGATACCACCAGCTACAGCTGCACTGGTAATTAAGAATTCACGCCGCGTTTTTTTTTCTGACATGATTACGGTATGGGTGAAATTACTTGGTTTATATTATTTTAGCGAGGGGGAGTTAACAGTGAACAGTTAACAGTGAACAGTGAATTTTCAAGGCTTAATATTCCCCACTTCCCTATTTCAGGAAGGGGGTTAGATATTCGCTTAATTTCTAAATTACTAAAATTCAGTACCTAAAATTAATCAGCTTTCGCAGCTTTTTTTTCTGCTGCATTTAACCTTTTCTGATATTGTCCTATTTTCTGTTCGGCAACTATAAAATTAGGGCTTTCTGGTGATACGGTTTGCATTAATATCATTGCCGCTTTCCACTTACCCGCAACTTTGTTCCAATCTTCTTTAGTAGTCGCTAAATCTTCGGTTTGTGCAGCACTATTAGCAAGAGTTAATGCTTCGCTGAAGGAATTAGCTTGAGATGATAATTTGGAAATTTGATTATTAACTACTTTGGTTTCGGTACTAATCCTTTTTTGGATTTGTTCTCCAAAATTTCCCGATGATATACTCTGTTGAACGTCTGGTAAAGTGAAAAACATATATAGCCATGCACCAACCAAGCTAAGAACAAAGATATTTAGAAATTTCTTTGATGAATTTGGCTTTTTAACAACTTCGGTAGCATCATCAGAAGTTTTTTTGGTTGGGGTGCTATCAGTAGTTACTGTTGTTGTAGAAACTATTTCATCTGCTTCTGCATCAATTTGTTTTGATTCGTTTTTAGGAGTATCTATTTCCTCTATACTATCGCTAAAAACAAGACGGGCTTTAAACAAATATGCAACTTGATAAAATATAGCGGCGCATAAAACCCATATACCAGCAAATGCTAATCTTAAATTGCTCGGATTTTCTGCGTATGTTGCAATAATCTTTGTGTAGTTGAGCTTAAATAAAGGTAAAAAAGGCGTACAAATCAAAGTAGCTATCAATGTAGATAGCACAATTACCAACCAACTATATAAACTTTCCCACCAACTAACTAACCCTGGAAAAAAACCGGTTGTAGCGTTTATTTTTTCTCCCGGAATTGGAGACATAAAACGGCTTAGGAATAAATGATGAAAAAGCGCGATCGCCGGTATAGGTAAAATTAATATTAATATGACAACTACGACAGATTGTTCGGGAGCTTTAGACCATTGAGGTAAATTATACAGCGAATCAGCATATCGTCTAAGAATACCTAAAAAGGCACCCATTAATACGGACAGCATTAAAGCACTTAACCAAGCATTCGGATAAGGAATCCATGTAGGCAATGATGGTACTCGTTTCATTGGGAATACTCTTTGTAATATTTATGAATTTATGTAAATAGCGATTGCCTTAAATGCGTTTCAACATTAAATAGAAAGTTTTCTATTTAGGCAAATTAAAGAAAATAATTATCAGCATTGCATTAACACCTTATTCCTTCAAAAAAAATGACATAAGACTTTGATTGCCGAATCATACTTAGAATCAATTAAAACGATATATCATTGCATAAAAGCATACAGCTTCTCAAGTATCAACTTATAGATATTTAAAAAAAATTTATCAAGCTACTTGCTTGATGTAAGATAAAGTAGTTTTGATTGATGCTAGCGTCATACTGTAATTATTACAAATTGCTTTGAATACAAAGTCCCAGGGCTTTTTAGGAATGCCATAATAAAAAAAATAGAGTTTGACTGCAATGCCTGCTTCGCTCAGATACACTAAAGAACCACATAAGGAAACTTATAGTGAAATAATCGATGTTCGTTCAAGTAGCGAGTTTGCAGAAGACTGCATCCCCGGTGCAATTAATTTACCGGTTTTAAATGATGCCGAACGCGCTGAAGTTGGAACGATATATAAACAGTTATCACCCTTTCAAGCTCGGAAAATAGGGGCAGCATTAGTATCAAAAAATATTTCTAAACACTTAGAAGAACATTTCGTTAACAAAGAAAAAAACTATCAGCCTTTAATTTACTGCTGGCGTGGGGGTCAACGTTCTGCTAGTTTAGCTACAGTATTATCTCAAATTGGTTGGCGAGTAACTTTACTTGAAGGTGGTTACAAAACTTATCGTAATTATGTACGTCAAGAATTAGATTCTTTACCGGGAAAATTAAATTACAGAATATTATGCGGTTTAACTGGTAGTGGAAAAACCCATATCTTAGAAAAAATGCGTCAGAGAGGTTTTCAAATTTTAGATTTGGAAGCTTTAGCTAATCATCGCGGCTCTTTGTTAGGTGAAGAATGGCGTGGTAAAGTTTCTCCTCAACCTACGCAAAAGTGTTTTGATTCCAAATTATTGCAATCGCTACAAAGCTTTAATCATAATAAAACTGTATGGGTAGAATCTGAAAGCAGCAAGATAGGAGAAGTTCATTTACCCTCATCTTTATGGAATAAAATGAAGCAATCTAGCTGTGTAGAAATACAGCTACCGCTTGATATCAGAGTTGAATATCTATTAGCAGAATATCCGCATTTTATAAATAATCCCGAAATTCTAAAAGCAAAGTTAGAAAAACTAAAGTCTAATTGTGGATGGAAAAAAATCAGTCAATGGTATCGGATGATAAATAATCAAGACTGGACATCATTCGTTAAAGATATTTTGCAATCTCATTACGATCCAACTTATCGTAAGTCGATGCAGTTAAATTTTGATCGAGTTGAAAAGGTTGTTTGTTTAAATGATTTATCCGACAGCAGTATTGATAATTGGTTGGATTCTTTAGTACCTAACTTTGTGGGGATAACCTAAATTTTTATAGTTTTTATAAATGAATAATAATACAACTATGTAGAGGCGTAAAATTTTACGTCTCTATATTTATATTTAGCTGTCGATGAGTTAAATTAGATTTAACTACAATCGTAATACATGTTGAATTATGAAAATTAAACAACGTCATAATTGGAATTTAACCACATCAGAAGCTAAAGCAATTCAAGAAGAATTAAGAAAAGAAGTTATTACCGAAGATAAGTTTACACAACCAATCAAATACGTTGCTGGTGTCGATATGGGCTTTGAAGCTGATGGAATAATCAGCCGTGCTGCGGTAGCAGTATTAAGTTTTCCTGATTTACAGCTACAAGAACAAAGTATCGCAAAACGGGAAACGAGCTTTCCTTATATTCCTGGTTTTCTCTCATTTCGTGAAATTCCGGCAGTTATAGATGCTTTGGAAAAGATAAATAAAATACCAGACATTATATTATGCGACGGACAAGGAATTGCCCATCCTCGTAGAATGGGAATAGCGAGTCATCTAGGTATAATTCTTGATATACCTACGATAGGGGTAGCCAAATCTTGGTTAATAGGTGAGTATAAAGAAGTTTCTCAAGAAAAAGGAAGCTGGGAACCTCTATTACATAAAAATGAAACAATAGGAGCAGTTTTACGTACACGCTCCAATGTAAAACCAGTGTATGTCTCTAGCGGGCATCGTATTAGTTTACCAACAGCAATTGATTATGTATTGCGTTGTACCCCAAAATATCGCTTACCCGAAACTACTAGAATTGCCGATAAATTAGCTTCTAATAGATGAGGTAGATGGAGAGATAAGAAAATTTAACCTTCAAAATTCAACCTTTAACCTTTAATTTGCTTTATCTTAAGTTTTTTACAGCATACTTGATTGCTTATACTTGCTCGTGTTAGGAATCCCACAGACAATGGTTGAAGTTACTTAGTTAGGGAGAAGCTCACAGCTTATTGATGTAATGAATTCACTAACTTTACAGTGGCAGGATGCTGGCGAACAAAAAACTCAGATAATTTACGAACAGCAGGCTAGTAAGAATCCTGGAACTGTCCGCCTTGGTAGGGACCCCCAGCGCTGCGATATTGTGTTGAGTCATCCTACGGTATCGGGTTTACATGTAGAAATATTTTTTAATTCTCAACAAAAATGCTTTTATATTCGCAATTTGAGAGAAAAGAACCCTCCTTTAGTGGATGGAAAGCAGTTATTAGGAAAAGATACGGTTTTGAATGAAGGCAGTATTCTTTGTTTAGGACAAATGCAATTAAAAGTTATTAATGTTAGTATTCCGCAAGTTAATAGCTTTCCGGCAACTATTTTAGAACCACCAAAACCAGGACAGAATAGTCAACCAGCAACTCCTGCTGTCCCACAAAAACAGCCTTTATCAACTGCACCTTTACCAAAAGGTTCTTATGGTTTGCAATGTCCAAATTGTCATAAAGTGTGTTCTATCGAGCATATCCAAATTGGTTGCCCTTGGTGCGGTACTTCTTTAGCTGCGGCAGTCAGTGTTTTGGTTGCACCGGATAATAATCAGTGAACAGTTAACAGTGAACAGTGAACAGTGAACAGTTATTAACTAACTCATGACAATCAAATAACTATCAACGAACAATTAACAACGAACAATTAACAACTAACAATTAACAACTAACAATTAACAACTAACAACTATCTACTAACAACTATCTACTATCTACTATCTACTATCTACTATCTACTATCTACTAATTAAAATATATGTCAGATAATTTAGAAATTCATTTAAGTTGGGAAGAACCGGCAACTGGAGAGCTACGAGAACCAAGTTTACGAGTACCTATTGCTTTTGGTAGAGAGTTTTCTCAAATGCCTGGGGAATTAAAAGGACGGCGTGTTTCGCGAATGCTGCTCTCAAGTAGTGAAGTTTCCCGATATCATGCACTGATTGATTGGGAAGAAGGTCAGTTGATGGTAATTGACCAAAACAGCGTTAATGGTATTTATATTAATGCTAATAGCCAGAAACGTAGCGCTATTAATAGTGGCGATACTTTAAAAATTGGTCCTTATGAAATTACTCTTTCTTTTACTTTAAATACCCCTACTCCCGCATCTACACCTACACCTATATCTTCACCAACACCTACTTTATCTACAATTCAGTTTAATCCAGCTACTAATTTACCAGATCCCACCTTAGCCCCAGAGCTAGTTGTCACACCTTTGGGTTCGAGTTTTCCACCACCAATTTTTCAAGAACAAAAGGTTCCGGTACAAGCTCTCCATGCTACAGGTTTGCGGGTAGAGGAAACCGATTATTTGGCTTTAGGGGCTGGCTTAGGAAGTTATATATGGGTAGATTTATTAAGAATATATGGTGTTAATAGCGAAAAAATAATCGCTTTGGGTTTGGATAAGGAACCATTTGCTCGCTATAAGCAATTGTGTCTCAATTCACAAATACCTTTGCATGAAAGATTGCGTTCTAATTCCGATTCTTGTCCCGATAATATCTGGGGTTGGCCGAGTTACGGTTTGCGGGAAGCTTGGCGCGATTTTCGTAAAGGAAGATTAAATGATTCGTTTAAGTATTTATGGAAAGTCTTTGCCGAACCTGATTACGCCGAAACTTATACTCCTCGCGCCAGTAATGTTTTTGATTCTATAGATAGGGAAGCAAAACGTATCGACTGGGAGCAAATTTATCGTTATGGCAGAATACAAGCAATTCGTAAAACTGACGATGGTAGATATTGCGTTGCTTATTCAAAAGGAAGAGGAGATCGTGCTTTTTATGTAGCTCGTTTTTTACATTTAGCAACAGGTTATCCAGCAATTCAGTTTCTTCCCGATTTACAGGCTTATCGAGAGAAATATCGCGATTTTAAATCTGTAGTTAATGCTTATGAAGACCATAATCATGTTTACCAACAGTTAGAGCGTCAAGGTGGTAAAGTATTGATTCGGGGACGCGGTATTGTAGCTTCTCGGATTATTCAACGGATTTATGAAGCACGTAGAAAAAATCCCAATATTACGATTTTACATTTGATGCGATCGCCCAAACCAAAGGGCAATAAATTTGGTAAAACTCAGCGAATGGTAAAGCATCATTTTGAATTCCAGCCATTTAATTGGCCGAAAGCTTGCTGGGGTGGCGAACTAAGAGTAATGCTAGAGAATGCAAGTCCAGAACAGCGTAAAAGCTTACTTTCTGATTGGGGAGGCACCACCACAGCAGATCGTCAAGATTGGCAGCGTATTACAGAAGAAAGTTTCCGAGATGGCTGGTACAAAATTGAATTTGGTGAAGTGCAAAGTGTAGAGCCCGATTCCCAAAATGGGGGCACTATCACCCGTATTAAAGAAAAAAGCTCTAACGGACAAATTACTATCAATGCAGATTTTATTGTAGACGCTACCGGATTAGATGCTAAAGTCCGGGCAACGCCATTGCTAGAAGACTTAGTTGAATGTTATAGCCTACCACTGAATCATTTATCACGATTAGTTGTAGCAAACGATTTTGAATTAGTAGAAATGCGTAATGGTAAAGGTAAAATGTACGCTGCTGGGGCAATTACTTTAGGCGGACCTTATGCAGCAGTAGATAGCTTTCTCGGTTTGCAGTACTGTGCCTTGCGAACTGTAGACGCATTAGCAATAGCCCGCGCTCCCGGAGTCAAGAAGTTAAACGCTATTTCCTCCTTCAGACAATGGATGAAATGGGTGTCTAATCAATCACCTTAAATCTTTCACCAGTTAGCAGTTACCTATCACTTAGGTTGATATTTTAATTTTCATAATTTTTTAGAGACGTTACACTGCAACGTCTCCGATAATTTGACTCTAGACTACTGATTTACTAAAAGCATTAGTAAATAAATTAATGTAGCTTATTTGACTTGAATATTTAGCATCTTAACGAAATAATAATCAACGGAATCACTTGACATCCCACTTACGACGTTTCTTGAGGTTCGATTGACCCATCGAGCCTTTTTCTTATACTATTTACCTTATATACTTAGTTATATAAGTATTAACCGAAATTTAAGTTAAGAATTTAGTAAATTTTTATTATTCCAACTATTTTTGTACATGCTTACCTTAACTCAAGTGAGCTAAAAAAGCATTGATGTACTTAATTGACTTGCCAGTTAAATAAGAGTTCTCAGAAGAAATATCTAGTTGCTTTACACCATCTTTAAATAAAAAAGTCATTAACTTAATATAATTTGTCAAAATTTGCAAATTATTCTTGAAAGAGCAAATAAAATGTTCGGAAATGGTGTAGAAATGTATAGAATCTTTTAGAGATATAAAATATAGTCTTTTCAGATGCAAACATTTGTAGCTCCTTCAATGCAGCTATCTGTAGTACCCAATAGCTCTCAACCTCTAAAGATTGTCGCGTTAGGGGATAGTTTAGTTTATGGATTTGGCGACCCAGACGGAGGTGGCTGGGTTGAAAGATTGCGACGAAGTTGGATGTTACCCGAAAGTACGGGTCATGTTCTTTACAATTTGGGTATTCGAGGCGATCGCACTGTACAAGTAGCGAAAAGACTAGAAGTTGAATTTCGTCATCGGGGAGAGTTACGAAATCGTGTCCCTGACATCATCATATTATCGGTAGGAGTAAATGATTCTGCCCGTGTAGGTCGTCCTGATGGTAAAAATTATACGAATTTTAGGAATTTTGAAGAGCAGCTTAGTTCTTTAGTGCAGGAAGCTCAACAACTTTGTCCCGTATTGTTTGTTGGTATGGTACCGGTAAATGAGGCGAAAATGCCCTTTCTCAACTGCTTGTACTATAATCGCGATGACCAGTACCGCTACAAAGAAGCAACTCGGCTTATTTGTAGAAAAGAGGGCATAGCTTATCTTGATATTTTTGACAAATGGATGCTACATCCAGAATCTTGGAGAGTCCAACGTTTGAGCAGTGATGGTCTTCATCCCAACACCCTAGGTTATCAAACCCTATTAGAAGACGTAACGAACTGGGAAGCAATTGCCCGTTTTAATTCTAAAGACCACTATTGCTTAACTTCTTGACGTACTCACCGCCGCTTTAGCCACGGTGATTCTCAAAGGATATTACGAGGCAGGATAAATCCGTGCCTCCTCACCCATTGCAAGATTGAAATAAATTGCCCAAATCCAGCATCAAGGGTGTGCTTACCAAACATCCCCCTAGCCCACACACGAAAGTCAATATCCTCTTGGTTCCTAAATTATAATTTAAAATTTTAAATACAAAATCCCGGACACTTGCTCATGGGAGAAACCCCCAAGAACGCAGTGTCCTTAAAATCTAAAATCTACAATCTAAAATTCTATGACTCCAACCTTATTTGGTCGCTGGCAAACTCGTTTATTATTAATCTTTACAGTAGGTTTATTTGTTAGCCTACCATTTGCAATTGGTGTGCTTGGTTCACCGGCAAGCGATGTATATTTTTGGATACTTTTTTATGTAGCGATTTTTGGTTTAGGATGGGATGTCCTATACGACCAAATACAAAAGTATCGCTGGGATAGAGATTGGCCAGCAATTTACCAATTATTCGCTGGTATTTGGGAATTTATATTTATAGTTTGTGGAGTAAAATTTTTAGGCTTTTTACCTACACCTATTGCAAAAGAAGAACTGCCTTTATTTTGGGTTTTCTTTCACTATTTTGTTGTTTGGCTTGCGATTTTTCTTGCTTCCCAAAGTATAATGCGAATCATTTTTGTCCGTTGGCGCTTTTTCGGCGGACAGTGGTTATAAAGCTTGGCGGAAGGTAGATGAAGCGTTAATCCAACCAAATCCAGAGCAAAAACTGTATGACAGCTAACACAGTCATCAATTGCAGCAGTTTCAATTTATATCAAGGTATTGCTTTCCCGATACACATCTTCAATAGCCGCTTTCTGATATTCCGAAAAAATATTGCTAAAACATGATTGCTAATTGATAATAACTTCATTAGCTTTTAGCTTTAGACTATTAGCAATTATCAATTCATAAGCCTAATCTGGCTTAACCTAGGAAGGATAAAAATAATGGATAAGCAATTTAAGAATAGGCAGTTTGCATGTAATTGCAAGCGTTTGATTCGTTGTAGCTTGCTTAGCTTATATGCAACAGTTGCTTTTAATACTAATAGCACTATTGCCGCACCTGTTGGAAAATTAGAAGATTGGCGATTTTCTTCCCAAGGTTCTCAGCTAGAAATCTCTCTTTGGGCACCATCTCGTCCCCAGTATTTTTACCTTTCTCAACCTCCCCGTGTTGTTGTTGATTTACCCGATACGAAGTTAGGTTACGTCCCTACTCAGCAAAACTATTATGGTGCGGTTGAGAGAATTAGGGTTTCTCAACTCAACGACAATACAACTCCTATTGTCATGGATTTAGCGCCTGGAGTCTTTTTAGATCGCGATCGAGTACAATTGCAACCCCTATCTTGGGAAAATCCCACACATTGGGTATTTCGTCCCTTACTTTCAGGAAGCAAAAATCTTTTACCGCCAGAATATCAATCTGTTGCAGGCGAGCTACCACCGAATGTTATAAGCCAACTACCACCCGGTGCTTACTCTCCATTACAGTCACCTAATTTATCTCCATATATTCCACAACCACCAGGTGTCATAACACCCTCACAACCATCGGCTCCTCTTCCACCAGGTATTTATAATAATCCTTCACAACTTCCACCTGGTACTTATAACAATCCTTCGCAACTTCCACCAGGAGTGAATACACCGTTACCTTCTATGGGTTCTCCCTTACCATTAACACCTATGAATAATGGAAATACAGGGCAACCATCTGTGAGCGTACCACCGATTACAAGTACTTATTCATCTCCAGCAATACCAAATTCAGTTCTTCCACCTGCAAGATTTCCTTCACCATCGGGAAAAGTAAATTCTTCTCCCTCTCTTTTTCCTACCCAACCAGGGAATTTTCCAACAATTAACACACCTTCTAACTCAGTAAATCCAAACGAATCCGGAGTTATTGAGTTTGGACAACCTTTTCCTAATCCTAGAAGATAATAATTGTGCATAAAATATAGCGATTATCAATCAATGAAAATACAAAACTGATTTGTGATGGACTAAATAATATTCTTTGCAGCAAAAAAATGTAGAGAAGCGATACAAAATAATCACATCTCTACATTAATTTTTGCAATACTTATAGTTAAATCTTCAAAGAGAAATTAAGCAATTATTCTTTAGAATCGTTCCGTCTCTCCCGGTAAATTTATAGCCCCTTCATCCGTATTAAAGAAATTTTTCGCTGCATCATTTTGATAGATACATTTAATATCAAGTTCTTTACTATCTAATCTGCCTGTAAAACCAAAAGTATTTAAACGGTTTTTACAATCTCGGACTTGATCTGATGTAACTAGATTTCTTTGTCTTAAAATTTCCCAGTTACTTTGACGCAAAACACATCCAGGGCGCATACTGGGTTGAGCAACATAAACATTAAAGGGGTTAAGGGTTACAAACAGTCTAGTATCCATCACCATTGCACTAGCCCCATACTGAACGCAAACCTCTGGATTTGGCGCTTTCGTATCAATATATTCGCGAGAAGCTACATTAGACGGCGACAAAGTTGCCGAAGAACTAAAAGCGATACCAATACCAATGCCTAAAATAAATATGCCCCCCAGAATGGCAATAGTTGTGAAATTAAATACTGAGGAGACAGGATTAGAACCTCTTGAAGAGTTATTAGCCGACCTATTATTATATTTACGTTTCATGTCTGCTTTTTAATTTCACGCCTCGTACAACGTCTCTCGTAGTTAAACAATATTTCCTTCTTTAAGTATGACGATTATTTAATGGAATTGTCTGCTACTTTAGCAGTAATGTTTCAACCTAATTACAAATTTATTGTGAGTTGTGAGAAATAGGGGGATATTAAGCAGACAAGTCTTTAAAGCATAGAGAGCAGAAAATTTAGGAAAAATTTTTACTTTTCTTCCTTGACTTCCTTAACTCTCTTTGCTCTTGCCTACCCTCAACACCGGGAGCATCCAACTGCTAGCTAGCTACAGCCAAGGTTTCTTCTAAAGGCATAAAACGGAAAGTGCGATCGCCACCTCTTTCAATTACAACTTTTACTCTTGGCTCTATTTTAGGTAGATTTGCCAAATATTCTAATTCTTGATCCTCAAGGATATGCCCATCAATAATCCACAGTACTAATCCCTTAGATTTCGGAGGCAAATTCTCCAATTGGGTACTAAGGATTGGTGGAATGTAATATACAGAACCAACAGCAGCGCCATTAGCTGTACTTTTTTTACCAAGGTGCGGGGGTCTTACACCATGAATTCCCGTCAAATATGCAGCGACATCACCTAATCCTTTACCACTAATACACAAAGCATTGTAGCCTTTAGCACGCAAACGGCGACGATAGCGACCTTCAAATCCGCCTTCTAAAGGTACGTATACCCCTAAAGCGCCAAATTTCTCTAATTTGCGAATAAAACCGCCACCAGTAGTTAGTAATGCCATAGAGCTTTTTCAAATATCGTTTCGATAATTCTATTATCAGTTATCAGTTAACAGTTAGCAGTTATCAGCGATCGGTAACCAGCAAACAGTTATCAATTAATAATTTTGTATTATTTTTGTATTTATAAGTTTTAACACCTAGTCGCATTTCTTCTATATACTAAGTAGCTATCGAGATCAATCTACTCTATAACCTTTAACTGCTCGCTGAAAAAAATCTGGACAAACGAAAATAGATAATTTATAATATTAGATTGTGACCAATTTTTAATAAAAAGCTGTTTTGCCTTCCAAATCTTGGCTTAGATGTTTTTTGACGGTTTGAGAAAATCTTTAAAAATAAGTTAGTCAAATTTGACAAGAGAGTGGTAAATTAAGAAGTCTTGAGGTAAACTTAGGACGTTTGATTGAAATCGTAAACAATTGTTTAAGATTTTTGCAAACAGAAAGGTCATGTTGGTGACGGCGTAACCTCAACCTTTGAAAGAAGGATACTGAGCAGTTATATCGCTGCTTAAGTCCAGCGTTTTATTTATAAACAAGTGCCAAAGTAATTGCTTGATATAGCAATGCTGCACAACTTGCAAAGCTGTTTTTTTAGCATTGCATTTTTAATTCTTTAGTCCTTCCTTTTAGGAAGGTGCTTTTGACTGCGGCGATAAATTGAAGATATTTATTGTTTTCGACGTAGTAAACATCAAAGATAAGAAAGCTCCGATGGAAGTTGGATAGCTATTACCTAAGCATTTCCGGACTTCTGAGTTTTCTTGATTCTAAGGCGGGCTGTTACTCAAGAAAGTAACTTCATAATTGCCTCCAACATCTAAAATTCCGAAATAAAGCGGAAAATTTGTACAAAGGAGACTTGTAACTGTGTCTGTAGGTATTCTCGGCACCAAAGTGGGCATGACTCAGGTTTTTGACGATGCAGGAGCAGCAATCCCTGTGACTGTAGTTCAAGCCGGACCATGTACCGTAACCCAAATCAAAACACAGCAGACCGACGGTTACTCCGCCATTCAATTAGCATATGGTGAAGTAAAAGAGAAAGCTTTAAATAAGCCAAAATTGGGACATTTAGCAAAAGCTTCTGCCCCACCTTTAAGGCATTTAGAAGAATATCGTGCCCAAAATACGGATGATTATTCTTTAGGTCAGCAAGTTAGCGCTGATATTTTTGAAGCAGGTCAGCTAGTAGATATAGCCGGTACAAGTATCGGTCGCGGTTTCGCAGGGAACCAGAAACGTAATAACTTCGGTAGAGGTCCGATGTCTCATGGTTCTAAGAATCACAGAGAACCAGGTTCTATCGGTGCAGGTACTACCCCCGGTCGTGTTTATCCCGGTAAGCGGATGGCAGGACGTTTAGGAGGTAAGCGTGTTACGGTTCGCAAGCTGAAAGTCGTGCGAGTCGATGCAGAGAAAAATTTATTGTTAATTAAGGGAGCTATTCCTGGCAAACCAGGAGCATTAGTTAATATTGTCCCTGCAAAAGAAGTGAAATAGTCATTTGTCATTCGATGAAGCAGATGTAAATTACGGATTTGGGACTCCACAAGTAAGAACATGCCTGAATCTAAGTTGATTAGAAAGTAAAAACTTTCGAGTACATAAACACAAATGGCAAATGACTAATTTAAGAGGACGTAACAATGGTTGATTGTGCAGTTAAAAATTGGCAGGGAGAAGAAGTCGGACAGAAAACCTTGGAATTGAAAGTTGCCAAGGAAGAAAGTGCTTCTCACGTCGTTCATAGAGCCTTGGTTCGACAAATGACTAATGCTCGCCAGGGAAATGCTTGTACTAAAACCCGTGCCGAAGTTAGAGGTGGCGGTCGCAAACCCTGGAGACAAAAAGGAACGGGACGCGCCCGTGCAGGTTCTACTCGTTCGCCATTATGGCGCGGTGGTGGTGTAATCTTTGGACCAAAACCCAAAGAATACAATTTGAACATGAATCGTAAAGAGCGTCGTTTAGCTTTACGAACAGCCTTTAGCAGTCGTGCCGAAGACATGATTGTTGTGGAAGAATTCAGCGAACAATTACAGCGTCCCAAGACAAAAGATTTAGTAGAAGCTATTTCTCGTTGGGGTTCTCAACCCAAACAAAAGACTTTATTGATTCTGTCAGAACGTTCGGAAAATATATATTTGTCAGCTCGCAATATAGAAAACCTTAGGTTGATGGTAGCAGACCAGCTTAATGTTTTTGATTTACTGCACGCAGACAAAATCGTGGTTACTGCATCAGCAATAGATAAAATCCAGGAGGTCTACGGTGCCTAAATTTGACCCCCGCAATCTTCCCGATTTAATCCGTCGTCCAATTGTTACCGAAAAGGCAACAATTCAGATGGAGTACAACAAATATACTTTTGAAGTTTTGCCGAAAGCTACCAAAACTCAAATAAAAGCGGCAATTGAAAATTTGTTTGATGTCAAAGTCTTAAAAGTGAATACTGCCGTCAAACCTCGGAAAAAGAAGCGCGTTGGTAGATTTATTGGATTTAAAGCTCAGTACAAAAAAGCAGTTGTCACCGTAGCATCAGGGGATGAAGAAAAGATTCGTCAGGTTCTGTTCCCAGACGTTTAAATCACAACGGGAATTGGGCATTGCTAATTGGGCACAGGTTACTAAGTTCGGAATTAAGAAATAATTATTTTTATTACCTTTCCCTATGTCCCATGCCCTATGCACAATGCCCCATCCCCAATAATTATTTTCCTTCATAAGTTTAAAGTTTAAAATTATGGGCACTCGTTCATTTCGTCCCTACACCCCTAGTAACCGTCAAGCGACGACTTCCGACTTTGCGGAAATTACAAAGTCAAAGCCAGAAAAATCCTTAACCCAGCATATTCATCGGGCAAAAGGTAGAAATAATCGTGGTGTAATTACCAGTCGTCGTCGGGGTGGCGGACACAAACGTCTTTATCGGATTATCGATTTTAAAAGAGATAAGCGGGGTATTCCTGCTACAGTTCAAGCAATTGAGTATGACCCCAACCGTAATGCCAGAATTGCACTCGTAGCTTATGAAGATGGCGAAAAGCGCTATATCTTGCAACCAAATGGAATGAAAGTCGGAACCACAATTATAGCTGGTCCGGATTCTCCCATTGAAAACGGTAATGCTTTACCTTTATCAAACATGCCCTTGGGTACTGGCGTACACAACGTAGAATTAATTGCTGGAAAAGGCGGTCAAATAGTACGTTCGGCTGGCGCGGTTGCCCAAGTAATGGCGAAAGATGGTAACTACGTTACTTTGAAATTGCCTTCAGGAGAAGTTCGCATGATTCGGCGTGAATGTTACGCCACCATCGGACAGGTTGGTAACGTAGAAGCCAGAAACCAAAGTTTGGGTAAAGCAGGTAGAAATCGTTGGAGAGGTCGCCGTCCCAAGGTTAGAGGTAGTGTAATGAACCCTTGCGACCACCCCCACGGTGGTGGTGAAGGACGCGCCCCAATCGGTCGTAGCGGTCCTGTTACACCTTGGGGTAAACCAACTTTAGGTAAGAAAACTCGCAAGCCTAAAAAAGCAAGCAGTAAATTGATTGTTCGTCGCCGTCGTAAGTCCGGTAAGCGCGGACGCGGTGGTCGTCAGTCATAGAATTTTCAGGACACTATGTTGCCTAGGAATACAAAGGTTGTAGCAAGTGTCCGGGATTTGAGATTGTAATTTTGGATTGTAATATGTAGCCGTTTTAATTAATCTTTTTGATTCATAGCTGTAATTAAAGCATCTTGCTTGATAAAATCTGAAGTTTACAATCTCAAATCCAGAATCTGAAATTCAGAGTTCTTATCTCTAATAGCAAATCTAAAATCTAAAATCCAAAATTGTCCTATGGGTCGTTCTCTTAAAAAAGGTCCCTTTATTGCAGACCATTTATTGAAAAAGATTGATAAGCTCAATGAGACCAATAAAAAAGAAGTTATTAAAACTTGGTCAAGAGCTTCAACTATTTTGCCTATGATGGTTGGTCATACCATTGCAGTTCATAACGGCAAACAACACGTTCCAGTTTTTATCAGCGACCAAATGGTTGGTCATAAACTGGGAGAATTTGCTCCTACTCGTACTTATAGAGGTCACTCTAGAGACAAAAAAGGAGGTAGATAAAAAAAGCCGCTAATAGCGAATTGATGCGATTAGTAAAGGAGTAAAAATAATTATGGCTACTGATACTAAAGAAGTAAAAGCGATTGCTCGATATATACGTATGTCACCCTTTAAAGTACGTCGCGTACTTGACCAGATAAGGGGACGTAGCTATCGGGAAGCATTGATAATTTTGGAATTTATGCCTTATAGAGCCTGCGATCCAGTTTTAAAGGTTCTCAGAAGTGCTGCTGCCAATGCCGAGCATAATGAAGGATTAGATAGAGCTTCTCTAATAGTTTCCACAGCATTTGCAGACCAAGGTCCAGTATTCAAGCGCTATCAGCCTAGAGCGCAGGGTAGAGCATACCAAATTCGCAAGCCCACATGTCATATAACCGTTGCAGTATCAACAGATCCAGCAGCGAGTTAAGTAAGCACTCCCCAAATCGTAATTTGAAAATATAAACAAACAAATTAACTTTCCTATAGAGTGCGAAAAAAATTTAGAGGAGATCATAAGTGGGACAAAAGATTAATCCAATTGGATTTCGCCTTGGAATTACAAAAGAACATCAATCTCGTTGGTTTGCAGACCCTTCTCGTTATCCCGAATTACTGCAAGAAGACCATAAACTTCGTCAGTATATAGATAATAAATTAGGTAGAAACGCTCAAAATAATGCGGGTATTTCCGAAGTTAAAATTGAGCGTAAAGCAGATCAGATTGACTTAGAAGTTCGTACTGCTAGACCTGGTGTAGTAGTAGGTAGAGGTGGACAAGGTATTGAAGCATTACGCACTGGACTACAAAAAGCATTAGGCGGTAATCGTCAAATTCGTATCAATGTAGTGGAAGTACAGCGCGTTGATGCTGACGCTTTTTTGATTGGCGAATACATAGCTCAACAACTCGAACGACGGGTTTCTTTCCGGAGAGTAGTACGTCAAGCGATACAAAGAGCGCAGCGTGCTGGCGTACAAGGAATCAAAATCCAAGTTAGCGGACGCTTGAACGGTGCAGAAATTGCTCGTACAGAGTGGACTCGTGAAGGTAGAGTTCCATTACACACCTTGAGAGCTAATATTGATTACGCTTACGTAACCGCTAAAACTATATACGGTATCCTCGGTATCAAAGTTTGGGTATTCAAAGGAGAAGTTATCCCTGGAGAAGAAGAAGCACCAACTTCTAACCCCAGAAACGAACGGGAACCCCGTCGCCGTCAAAATCGCCGTCGTCCTTCCTTTGAAGACCGTTCAAATGAGAATTAGTAGTTAGTGGATAGTGGTTAGTGGATAGTGGTTAGTTGATAAATAAAAACCAACAACTAACAACCAACAACTAACAACCAACAACTAACAACTAACAACAAATTAGTAGTTAGTGGATAGTGGTTAATGGATAGTGGTTAGTTGATAAATTAAAACCGACAACTAACAACCAACAACTAACAACCAACAACTAACAACTAACAACAAATTAGTAGTTAGTGGATAGTGGTTAGTGGATAGTGGTTAGTTGATAAATAAAAACCAACAACTAACAACCAACAA
>JBCBPQ010000131.1:0-19235 GCA_039820645.1 Cyanobacteria bacterium J06633_8
CTGGAGCGTTCTTGGCGCATTTCCAGTAAATGATTGGCAGCTTCTTCTAGCGACATATTTTCAGCAGCAGCAACTTCTTTTAATTGAATTAATTGTCGCTCTACTTCTGGCTTAATAGTACTGTCTTTATTTATAACTAAGCTTAGTTTTTTACATACCTGAATTACTATTTCAGGTGTAGTTTGCAAAGCTTGAGCTACTTTATTGATGTGTTTCATATCTTTCAATCCTTTTAATCACAGATTTAACAATCGGGTCTTGTTTTTCGTCTTCAGAAATATGCTTCGTCAAAAAATCGTATAAGCTAAGTCCGTTATTTTGGCGCATGAATTCATCCAAACCACCAGAAGGAATTACTCTTTCTAAATATTCGTCTCTGGTTAATCGTCTTATCTTAGTGGCTACGTAAAAGAAATCGGCAGTTTGCACAGCATCTAAGTCAAAGTATCCCCCTCTCTTCTTGGGTTTTACTATTCCGGCGTAGGGATACCATTGTTGCAAAGCTGAGATAGTTATTCCATATCTTTGAGCAAGACTTTTCTGGGTATATATAATATTGTCATCACATACCATCGTCGGGTTCAATTACTACTTGAAACAAGAGAAATAAGAATGAATGTTAGACGATAATGCTTGTAGAGTAGATTTTTATTAACAAGCCTTATCACTTCTATTCAACTTGAGATAAATTAAAGTTGAGCTTAAGTCGCCGTTCTTTACACAGTCTATATAGACATATAATTAGAAGCGTTACAAGTTTGATTGGTAATAAAATAAAAGTTTCTAGTTTTTGGTAATTAGGAATATTATCGATTAAGCTACAAAGAATAATCTATCAAATAAAAAACACATGATAGGAACTATGCGTGAAAACTAAAAGTTTATGAACTTGTGGCTCTTTGAAAAGAATTAAAAGGCTTTAAGGAAGATGCTTAGTGTAGGTATTTTATTGCCAGAAAAACTTGCTATAAAATTTCTGCATAGTTTCTTGCAACTAATTAAACACAAGACAAACTTAAGAAAGATAAAAGTACGAATAATTTGAAATTTAGTAGAAAATCAAAAATACAAAATACAACAAATAAAGGTTACGACTTGCTTGACGGCGGAACCCATTCAAGTATTTCCCCAGGCTGAATCTCATAGCGATCGCAAATTTTGCTTAGTACTGTTGTATGAGGTACCTGTGTTGGATTGTTGTACAAGTCGTAAGCTGTGCGGTTAGCAATACCAGTATCTTCCCGAAAACGGTAAGGAGTAATTCCCTTGGTATCTAAAAATTTTTTGATTTTGTTTAATACAGGCATTGCCAATATGAAAGCATTTAACCGATTAGTATTGTCAATCAATTATATACGCTTATATTTCACAGGATATATATAATCAGTTGATATGTATAACCGATTGATAAGTTATCAACCGATTAGCTATGATGGAAATCAAATATCTCATTAATTGCAAATTAATTGTAAAAATCGACCTTTGATAAAAATGCAAAAATACGAAGTTTCGAGACACCCACCAACAACAAAGCCCCTTAAAAATGAGGCTATTTCTACGTTATCGCTTATAATGACGGCACTTTTTGCAATACGGCGGTGTTAATTACTGGTTGAGTAAATACGACTGCACAATTCTATCAAGTCTTCGGTTTTTAAATTTAATTTATCGGCGACTTTGGCAATCTCAGATTTAGGAGGATAATTATCACCAGACAGCAAACTTATCAATAATTTTACTTCTTGCTCAACTAATTTCTCAGCTCTTTGTTCAACAAGGTCGTCAATTTGTTCTTGAAATGATTGAAAACTTTGTGAAGCAATAAATAATTTTTCCTCTGGAGCTAGTGAGTTTATCCAGATAGCAGCAGCGTCAGCAGAGAAATCTAATTGCTCATTTGGTTCGGCATCGTTTGTTTGAGTCGGTTGAAGTAACTCCTCTAAAGTAATAATGCCATCCAAGTATCTATAAAGAAGTTGATGCGAGCAACCAATAAAATTTGCCAACCTTGCTAAAGACCCTGAGCTTAAACCTGTTTTCCCAATTTCCCAGGCACCCCAAGTGGTAAAGGTAATACCTCCAAGTTCCTTACTACGCTTTTTTGCAAAGGAGCGCAACGACTCCTCACCGCGAAGACGCTTGCATAAAGTAGCAAGTCGCTGCTTACGCTCATCATCACCACTTGGCATAAACGAATTTACATTTTTTTCAAAAATATCACACACCTATCAAATTCTTTGGAAAAAATATGTCTTAAGGCACGACAATATGTCTTGATTAACTCGACGAAAAGTATTAATATCTAATTAACCGTAAAAATCGACCCTTGATAAAAATGCAAAAATAAGAAGTTTTACGACATCGACCGATTAAAAACATCTAATAGGCGAGGCAAAAGATTTCAAGGCTGCTCCTATGGTCAAAAAAACTAATCAATTCGAGTTTTTCTGTTCTTCAGCCATTCTTCTATAAGTTCTCTCGATTTTTCGCTCATGTTAGTTCCTTCCTGGGCGCAACGAACTTTGAGTTAATAATATTGTTCCGGAAACTATTAGGGTGTTAAATAAAGCCAAGAGAGAGGGTGTTATATCTGAATACAAAGAGATTGCGAATGGGGTATATAAGATTAAGCTTCCAGGTACATTGATATGGGAGTCCCGAGCCTTCCATGAAATCGAAATATATCACCAGCTTCGTAAATGGAGAGAAAATATATCTTGCTCGACTAAATAAAAAAGCTTCAATGGGTGCAAAAATTTTATAACAAATACAGATAGGAGAACGGGAATGAAAGAAATTTCTGATTTTTCTAAGAAGTTCTGTTATGTGGAGAGATTTACCTCCTAACTAACTTTCCACCATACCCAACAGTTTACTATCATTTTAGAAAGTTTATTAGAACTGGTTTCTGGTAAAAGATATTATTGTACATTAATCGACTAATTATAATTAGGGAAGCTAGGAAAGCAAAAAGTAGAATAGTAATAATTGGCTCTCAATCGATAGAATCCACAGCATCGAATCTGCTGTATGTAGATTGGTTTTTCGGTTTCAAGCTTCATCTTGTTCATCCCCTATTGAATCAGAGATTACAATAGGGGGATTCTCGGAAATTATGCTAAATTGCCTCAAATCGCAGCTTCGCTACTTTTGAACCAACAACTCCTTGCTGGCCGTAGCGCGAAGTTTTGATGCGGTCTCCACCATGTTGACGAGGGAAGGCTTCACTTCCGACCATTGGCGAGTCTTGAGACCGCAATCCGGGTTGACCCAGAGGTTTTTACGAGGGAGTACGGCTTCCGCTTTTGACATGAGGTTACTCATTTCATCGGTGGGAGGCACCCGTGGCGAGTGGATGTCATAGACCCCTGGACCAATCTCATTTGGATACTTAAAGTCTACAAAGGCATCGAGCAGCTCCATATTTGAGCGCGAGGTCTCAATAGTGATGACATCGGCATCCAGAGCGGCGATGGAGTCGATGATGTCGTTGAACTCGGAGTAACACATGTGAGTGTGGATCTGGGTGTCATCCTTCACGCCACAGGCACTAAGGTGAAAAGCCTTCACCGCCCAGTCGAGATACTGATCCCATTCGCTCCGGCGTAACGGCAGTCCTTCACGGAAAGCCGGTTCATCAATCTGGATGGCGGCGATACCGGCGGCTTCGAGGTCTACCACTTCATCGCGAATGGCCAGGGCGATTTGATGCGTGGTGACGGAGCGCGGCTGGTCGTCGCGCACGAAGCTCCACTGGAGAATCGTAACCGGACCGGTGAGCATTCCTTTCATCGGGCGTTCGGTCAGCGACTGAGCATACTCTGACCAGTAAACAGTCATGGGCTTGGAGCGGCTAACATCGCCAAAAACGATGGGTGGCTTCACGTAGCGAGTGCCAAAGCTCTGCACCCAACCGGTACTAGTAAAGGTAAAGCCTTCAAGATTTTCGCCAAAGTATTCCACCATGTCATTGCGCTCGAACTCGCCGTGAACGGGCATGTCAATCCCGATCTCGTCTTGGAAAGCAACGCATTTAGCAATTTCTTCCTTCATGAACTGGTCGTAGTCCGCATCGCTTAGCTTCCCTTTTTTCCACTGGGCGCGTGCTTGGCGCACCTCCTTGGTCTGAGGGAATGAGCCGATGGTCGTGGTCGGGAATTCCGGCAAACGGAGTTTGGTCCGCTGCTTGGATTGACGTTCGACGAAGGCTGAGGCGCGGTCGAAATCCCTGGGCTTAACCTCAGCAAGGCGCTTTTTCACGGCTTCGTTGTGAATACGCTGGCTAGACTTTCGGGAAGCAGCGGCGGCACGGTTAGCTTCAAGGCTCTTGGCACTACCCACTTCATCGAGAAGCTGCCGGAGTTCGGTGACTTCCGTGAGTTTCTCGTCAGCAAAGGCCAGCCAGCTTTTTAACTCATCATCAAGCTTTTGTTCGTTTTGCAGGGTAACGGGCGAATGCATCAGCGAGCAGCTCGGGGCGATCCAAAGCCGATCCGCGCCAACAGATGCCTTGGCCTTGTGCAAAACTTTTAGTGAGGCATCGTAATCGTTCTTCCAAATATTGCGACCTTCAACGATTCCTGCGGAGAGAATTTTGTTACTTGGGAACGTTGCTAAAACAGTGTCGATGTCTTCCGAACCCCGCACGAAATCAAAGTGCAATGCGTCAACCGGCAACGCAAGGTAGTCGTCAAGATTATCTCTCACGCCACCGAAATATGTGGTGACGAGCAACTTAGCTGAGCCTTTAGCCTTAGAGAGATGATTGTATGCCGCCTTCAAAGCATCGCGCTGTAGATTGCTAAGGTCGGTGGAAATAATCGGCTCATCGAGCTGTATCCATTCCGCTCCTGCGTCTGCAAGCTTACCGATAATCTCTTCATAGACGGAGATAAGGTTATCGAGAAGGGTCAACGGATTAAAGTCTAAGTTACTAGAATCCTGTACCTTGCCTAGGGAGAGGTAAGTCACGGGACCGACGAGTACCGGTTTGGCGTTAATCCCCAGTGCCTTAGCTTCCGCGAACTCATCGAAGACTTTGGTGCCGCTCAGGGAAAATGTTGTGCCCGCCTGAAACTCAGGCACGATGAAGTGGTAATTTGTATCGAACCACTTTGTCATCTCGCTGGCGAAAGTGGAAACCTTGTTTGTTTGGCAATCCTTCTCGTCTTCAATCAAAGAAGCGCCGGCTTCCGTACCACGGGCGATGGTGAAAACGGTGTTGATATCCGTCTGTCCACCTTGCCACTGGAAACGCGATGGCACATTGCCAAGCAGGCAGCTCATGTCAAGCACTTGGTCGTAAAAGGAGAAGTCGTTGACCGGGATAAGATCAATTCCGGCTGCCTGTTGCTTCTTCCAGTTTATTTCGCGCAAGGTCTTGCCTGTGGCGATTAGCTCGGAAAGAGGCAGGTCGCCTTTCCAATATGCTTCCGTAGCCTTTTTTAATTCACGCTTGGCTCCGATGCGAGGGTATCCCAGCGAATGTGTTTTGATTGTGGTCTTATTGCCTTTACTCATAAAACTTGGCTCCGTGTCTCATTTATGAATGCTGTTTTCTTTGTTGCTTATTGGCATGAATATTATGGTATCAGCCTTGACCGATGAATAAAAATGGTATTTACTCATGGAATAATGAACTAAATTCATGGAAAGCTGATGGCATTTCTCGAACGCAGCCACCTTGAGATCGTCCGCGCGATTGAACTGCATGGGACTATGACCGCCGCCGCAAATGCGCTACACCTGACACAATCGGCGCTGAGCCACAGTATGCGTAAGCTCGAAGACCGGATAGGGGTAAAGCTTTGGTATAGGGAAGGACGTAGCCTTCGCCTCACCCCAGCGGGAACCCATTTGCTGACCACAGCCAACCGCCTGATTCCCCAGTTCGTCCACACAGAAGAACGATTAGGACAGTTCGCTCGTGGTGAGCGGGGAACATTACGAATAGGTATGGAGTGCTACCCCTGCTACCAGTGGCTGCAGAAGATCATCGCCCCCTACTTGCGCGCCTGGCCGTTGGTTGATTTTGAGGTCAAACAGGAGTTCCAATTTGGCGGCATCGGTGCGCTCTTTGCCCATGAAATCGACTTGCTCGTGACACCCGATCCGCTGCGAAAAAATTCACTACACTTTGAACCGGTCTTTGACTATGAGCAGGTTCTGGTAGTCCCTTCGGATCATCCACTGGTCGAGAAGGATCACGTCATCCCCCGGCAGCTTGGTGAGGAAGTGCTTTTCACCTATCCGGTTTCTCGCGATCGCCTAGATATTTACACCTACTTCCTCGCTCCGGCGGGCAGGACGGTCAGAAAACAGAAAGTGGTCGAGAGTACAGACATGATGCTTCAAATGGTTGCCTGCGGACGCGGAGTGGCGGCTCTACCACGCTGGCTGGTCGAGGAATTCTCTGAAAAATATCCCGTGCGTGCAGTGCAACTAGGTCCCAAGGGTGTCCAAAAGCAAATCTTCTTGGGCATCCGTCGCACCGAGCTAGAAGTTGATTATCTCAATGCATTTATTGAACTGGCTCGTAACTACAGTGACAATCCTTGAATAGATCCAGATTGTTGATGAGAAACAGACGGGTAACTAATAGTTAACGCAAAGCAATGTAATATTTATGATTGTGCGGCAGAGAATATTTTGAGTAGACATCTCCGGAAATTAAGTTTTAATCCAGTAATCACAGGGTTTTCAAGCTAATTGTCGGAGAGGTCTAGTGTAAGAATCAATATTTGCACGTTGGTTGACAAGTAAAAAAAGCATAAAAGCTGATGCAATATAAATACCAAAGAAAGATGATAATTATTATCATCTTTTTTTTCAGCAATATTAGCTGTTGATTGCTAAATAATATGGTAGTCTATATTCAAATGTTAAATTAGCCAGTCGGTTCTAGTGGGGAACAGCCATTAGAGTTAACGGGGAAAGTCCGGTGTAAATCCGGCGCTGTCCCGCAGCTGTAAGCAAGGAGAACTTGTAACCTTGTAAGTCAGAATGCCCGCCGATAAATCAGCAAAAACATAGCTAAATCTACGAGGTTATAGATGAAGGCACATACAATATTTGTTTGTACTACTTGTTCAAGTAGGTGGGAAAACGGTAAGCGTGTCGGTGAAAGTGGTGGTGAAAAACTACTTAAACGCTTGCAAGAAGATTATCCTGTCATTGGGAATTAAATCAAGAATTTACTATTCAACTGCATGAACGCTTGCAATCTCTCTTGTGTAATTTTTTTAGCTTCATCGGGTAAAGCTGTGTATCTTTTCGGGGATATTTCTGCCAATTTAACTCCCGTGGAAGCTGAAGGTATATTTGATTGTGCAGGTAAGTATTACATGCATCCAGAGGATTCCTTTTAAAAAAGGGATTTCAGCGAGAATTTCAGTTGTAGAAGTTCCTGTAGAAAAGGAAAATATTGAACTGGAATTGTGTAATTGAGGATTTGAGAATTTAATATTAGCAGAATCTTGTCGTAACTAGGTTGCAGTTGTACTCCTGTTTGCACAACTGTCCAAATCCGTTTGCAGATATTTCTATAAAACTCTTGCAAGAGGCTTATTGTTGATTTATTTCAATTATAAGACCTCATTATTTACACTATTCATTCTGTGCGTTCTCCGTATTTTGAAGCGATACTTTTTTGGAGTGGAAAAATAATGATATCAGCAGTAGAAGCAATCGCCGCAATTGATGACAAACTATCTAAGCGATTTTTAGAACTCGATCCGGCAGGTTACTTTATCATTTACTTAGATCGGGAAGCAGACTTGATCTGTGCGAAACATTTTAGCAATGAAGTTAATGAGCAAGGATTAGCTGTCGATCCAGAAACAGGAAAGCCCATACCTGCAACTGTCAGAGTGGAACGACAAGCAACTACTCTGTTTACAGGCAGAACAGCTAAAGAAATTTGCGTTCAACTGTTTGAGTCAACAAAAACTAGTTCAGTCAGCCGATTCGATCATGCGGCTTACTTAGGACGTGAGTTGATGCGAGCAGAATTGGCATTGGTGACAGGACAAGATTACGTACAGGATTGATGATGCGAATAGGAAATGTCTGGCAAGGATACTTCGGTTACTGGCAGAACCGATTTATTCACCATAATATTTTGACTATTGGATACGCTGCGGCTGAATGTTATACACAGGTGCAGCAATGTTGACTAGAATTTCAGCCCGATCTAACTACCCAGAAGAGCGACTTTTCACTGACCCCGGTCTAAAGACACGGGGATTGTAAAGAGCAAACTTTACGTAGTAGTGCAATAGCCCTTTTAGACTAATCCTGATACGCACCTCCAAGTACTTCTCCAGCTTGGATTATAAGCATCGGTTATTTGTTTAGCCGTTGGGTAAAGCCAAGACATTTTGGATTAGTTGGGCGAGGAGACTTATTACTTATACTCGGAGGGTTATACCATGCAACGAGTACCAGTTATCAACAAAGAGGGATACCCCCTCATGCCGACAAAAGCAAGTAGAGCAAGACGTTGGCTAAAAAACGGTAAAGCTGCTATCTGGAGAAACAAGTTAAATGTGTTTGCAATACAGCTAATAGCGGATGCGGATTGTGATACACAGCCCGTTGTGGTTGGTATCGACCCAGGGAAGTTATTTACCGGGATTGCAGTTCAATCTAAAAACTGCACCCATTGGTTGGGACATCTTTACTTACCATTCCAAAAAATCAAAGACAGGTTAGAACAACGTCGCATGATGCGGAGAGGTCGAAGAGGTAGACGGATTAATCGCAAAGTTCCGTTTAGTCTACGCGCACACCGTCAAGCACGTTTTGATAATCGTCGCTCAAAAAAGATACCGCCATCAATTAAAGCTAACCGCGACTTAGAATATCGCGTTCTTGACCTGTTAAGCGATATATTCCCATTGCTTAAGGTCGTAATAGAAACAGTAAAAGCGCGGGGGAATAAAGCATTTAGCCCGGTAATGGTTGCTCAAAAAGGCTGCGATTATCGATTAAGTAAAGACTATATGGTTCGTGCTAAAGAAGGCTGGGAAACCGCACAGCTAAGAACAGAATTAGGACTTAAAAAGGCTATTACTAACAAGTCAGATGCGGTAATTGAGACTCACGCAGTTGACGGCATTGCGCTTGCTTGTAGTGAGTTTGTTAAGTATCAAATAACCAGTCTTAATTCAAGGGATTGGATTGGTGAAGTAAACATAACACCATGCCGACTAACAATTATTCGCCGTCCGTCAATATCTCGCCGTCAACTACATTTAATGGTTCCGAATAAAGGCAACAAACGCCGCAAATATGGCGGTACAGTTACCCGTCACGGGTTAAGAAAAGGTGACTTTGTAGAAGCGACTCAAGGCAAGAAAACTGTAAGGGGTTGGGTGAGTGGCGACACCAAAACACAAGTTTCTGTCTCTGATGCTAACTGGAAAAGGTTGAGTCAGTTCAGTAAAAACAAAGTTCGGTTGATACATCGTTCAATCGGCTTAATCGTTACTGGCGGTTAAAACCGCACGTGGCGTTTTTCCTCCGCGCTACGCCACTTTGACAAGGCGGTTCGGCGGTCAGAGTACTCTGTCCGCCGAACCGCCGCACCGGGCACAGCCCGTGTCAAGTGGCTCATAAATAGATGCGGTTTCTAAACTACCGAGGACTTTTAGATGAGTGAAGCCCCTAATATTCTAGACTGGCAGCAAGACTTTATAGCGACAAATTCATTAGCCATCGGTTATAACGCTTGGACTGGATATTTAAGTGGCGAACGCGGTGCAATTGTTTGTAGCACTAACTCTCCTACGATTGGAATCACAGGAGAAACGTTCAAAACCCATTTTGTACCGCGTTCTCGTTTAGCCCCATTCTTGAATGCTTGGTTAGCGGCTCCCGACACAGTGATTCTACGTCATCACTTTATGAACGCTCACATCTTGGAAGCGGTGGATACCTATAATCCTACAACTGAAGCCGTGTTATTACTGGAATCCTTTAACCAAGCCACTTTCTTCTACTTAAAAAACTTACCTCTTACCCCACCTCAATGTTACGAACAGGTTCGCAAAGAGTGGACAGAATTTCAACCGCAATCCACTCGGAAATCGGAACAAAAACAATTATGATAAAACTTCAAACCACAAGCATAAATTCTAAATAGTCCTATCCCGCTATCTAGAGTCGTAGTTGTCGGCGCAGCCTCTCCCCACCGTATAGACGTGTGGGGAATTGAGGGGCGCTACGCGAACGCTAATCGACGTTAAAAATCATCCCAACCTTCAATACTAGAAGACATCACATAACTGGTTACACTGGCCTCAAAAAAGTTTGCTTTTGTATTCGCTTCTTTTTTGGTATCTGAAAAACGCTCCAGGTGAGTATAAGGACTTTTCTTGTAAATAGCTTCCCCAAACAATGGCTCTAAACCAATGGCCTTTAAGCGAGTATTCGCCAGATATTTTGTGTAATGTTCTGTACTGTTGGTCGTAATGCCTAAAATATTATCTCCGACAATATGTCCAGTCCACTTGCATTCATGCTCGACAGCTTCTTCAAACATTTCATAAATTTGTTCGCGACTATGGGGGAAAACCTGCATTGCTTCTGGAATCAATTTTTGATATAGCCGCACATGAGAAAGTTCATCCCGGTTAATCATTCTAAAAATATCGGCACTCCCAGACATCAGCATCCGTGATGAGAGATTGTAAAAAAATATAAATCCGTTATAGAAGTACAATCCTTCTAATAAATAATCCGCCAACAGCGATACGAAATAATTCTCTGGTGTGGGATTATCAACATATTTTTGGTAGAGTCGGGCGATAAATTCGCATCGTTGTTTGAGAATGCTATCGCTGCGCCAAAAATCATAAACTTGTGTTCGGCGATCGCTCGGAATCACCGTTTCAATAATATATTGATAGGACTGATTGTGCATTGCTTCTTGCGAAATTTGCTCTGCCATGCACAAGGCAATTTCTGGTGCGGTGACGCTGTTTTTGATATGAGGCACATTACAGGTTTGCACCGAATCTAGAAAAGTTAGGTACGAGAGAATACCATCAAATGCACGTCGTTCGAGCAGCGTGAGATTAACGTAATCTGTGACATCTTGAGTAATGTCTATTTTTTCGGGAATCCAAAAATTCTCTCGCATTTGACGGTAGAGAGACACACCCCACGAATGACGAACATCGTTTAATTGCATTAAGTTCGTAGTCTCTCCGAACCAGATCAAACGGTTTGCTGTATCATCATTTCCATGTGGATTGAAGACGGGATTAATTGGCATTAATGATTGTTTTGGTTGGTACATTTTTTCTAGTTATTAGTTATTAGTTATCAGTTATTAGTTATTAGTTATCAGTAAACAGTTAACAATGTAAGAATAATCCTTCTCACTGTTAACTGTTAACTGTTCACTGTTCACTGATTAGTTTGCACAAGCAACACACTGCTCGTTCGATTCTTTGAAACTATCTTTTTGGACAGTGCGAATGTAGTAGATTGCTTTACAACCCGATTCCCAAGCCAGCATTAGGGTTTCAAAAATATCAACAGCGCTAAGACAGCGCTCAGGTTCGTCGGAAAAGTAAACTCCAGCGTTGAGGTTAAAGAGCAATTCCATCGAAATTCCCGTATCAATCCATTGTTGAATGGTGGCAATCGCTCGCACCACTTTTTTCTGATCTAGTGTCTTACTTTCGGCGTAGAACCATAAATGATCGCGGATGTAAGGTGGTGCAATGGGTACTGAACCTTTTGCCCATTTTTCATAGAAGAATTTGCTGTAAACGGGTAAAACGCTGGCTGTACAACCTTGAACTAAAGATGAAGAAGTGTTGGGTGCAATCGCAGTAATATGTGAATTGCGAATCCCATGTTGCTTGATATCATGACTCAATTTTGCGAAGCGTTCTGGTTGAGAGGCATGTTGCTTAAACCAATCTAAAGGTTTTGCTCCGATTAAATGTCCTTTGCTCCATTCACTACCTTTCATAGCAGGATAAGCACCCCTTATGACAGCTAATTCCATTGATGCTGCGGTGCAGTAGTAACCGATATCTTCAAATAAATCGCTGATTTCCTGAAGGTGGGTGTAAGTGAGATGGCGTTTTGCTAACCAGTCAGCTAATCCCATACAGCCAACCCCAATTGTGCGATATTTGGCATTGTGGGTGGCACTAGCAGCAAACGGGGGTGATGTAAGTTCAATGGTGTTATCTAATATACGTACTGCAATCTGACAAATCTCTTGACGTTGCTCATCTTCTAGATTTGCGAGGTTAATACTTACAAGATTACACGTATGTGCCTCTTCCCCAGGTTTCACGTTTGACCAGCTCTCCTGGCATTGCCCCGTCAAAATTCCATTAAACATCCCTAAGTGACGAAGCGGTTCTGTGAAACAATAAGTGTCATCACGGCGACAAGTTAGCTCAATTTCCTCAACTCGAATAAAGTGACTTGCTTCTCGCTGTGGTTTTCGCGTTTTCCATTGTAGACGGTAGGTTTTTAATCCAAGTTGCCCAAGTTGAAATAGCCCGACTGATGAAATCATTAAGCGGTAAGCTGCTTGGCATAAATAATCCTTTTTACCTCCTTTCCCATCGGGCATTGACTGATAACCTTCATCAAAGTGCCGCGATACTTTTGAGTCAATACCTAGAGTTTGTAACATCAAACGGATATCAAGTAAAAAGTTTTTATGGACAGAAGTGATTGACAATGCTTCATTACACCCATTGCGAAACACACAGCCATCCGCATCAAGCAGTCCTGCAAGCCAATCTAGCCTTGATTTAATCGTATAGCCGTTGAGAGGAACGGTAAATTTTTGCGGTATATCCAGAGGAAGTTTACAAGCAATGCGGTCTTGTTTTTCATCGTGACAAACGGCTAGAGTATCTAATTCTTTTGACCCCCAAGAACTACCCCAGCGACGATTACGAATTGCAAGGTGTGGTAACAATGTTTTTTTTACACCATAAAGGTCGATTTCGGGAAGACCTTCTCCGGAATGACTACCATCGCCACAAAAAAAGCCTGCCGTGTAAGCATAAGGAAATTCAATATCACTCTCGCACTGAATGATGGGTAAGCGATATTTAATAAGCTTGTCACCAATTTGGAGATTTTTAGCTTCAACACGACGAGGTTGAGATTTGTAGTTGTCTTTTATCCAAAAATGGTGATAGTAAGTGCATTCGAGGATTTCTCCGTTACTAAAATGCACTTTAAGCAATGGTTGATTTTCTCCAGTTTTGCGAATACAAACATTTGACCATTCCGAACCATTCCAAATGTTAACGAATTGGTCTTTTAGTTCTGCGATAGGAAAATGTCCGCGATCAGTAAGAACGCAAGTTTCAGGTGCAACACACAAGTTTCCACCAGGAATGTAACCTTCATGCTGATTGGGGTTAGCTCGGTTTGCGGTATCTTTGAACCATAGATAAGGCATTCCGGTTTCTAATTGGGTTCGCATCACCTCTTTAAATAAAAGACGCGCCGGAACCCGTTTGTAAAGCGTAATTGATTTATCTAAACTGGCTTCGATTTGATAATAAGCCTTTTCAAATTCTTCACCCCATAGTTCTGCCAGTTCAATACCTAAACGAGTTCGCACCTCATAAGGATCTACCAACGTCCATTCTGTATCTGCTTGCACCCTTCGCATAAATTCATTACTGACAACTAATTGCGGAAACACATCATAAGCTTTGCGTCGTGCATCTCCATTCTCGGTTTGCATTTCCAAGAATTCAGGTAAATCTAAATGCCAAACATCTAGACTGACCGTGACAGCACCTGCTCTGCGTCCACCTTGATTAACTGCAATCGCAGTATTATTCAATAATTTAATCCAGGGAACGACACCACCAGAGGCGTTCTTCTTCCCCATCACCCAACTACCAGTAGCCCGAATCCGAGACAAATTTACGCCCACACCCCCGCCATTTTTGGAAATCCGAGCTGTATCATGAATACTGCCAAAAATGCTTTCTAAATTGTCGTCCATTGCCGTAATGAAACAACTGGCAAGAGAACCGTTAGGAATCCGTAAGTTCGCTAAAATCGGCGTTGCTAAAGATATTTGCCGACGGGCGATCGCTTCATAAAATTTCTGCGCCCAAGTTAAACGATTCTCTGGTGATTCTACGGAGGCTAATAGCAGCGCACAAGTTAAAAATGCTTCTTGTGGTAACTCATTCGCCAGGAGATATCGCTTCGTCAGTAATACTGCTCCTGCATAATCATAGTCAGCATCCCAGTCACGATCAATCCAACTGTTAGCAATTTCTAACTCTTGGTCCGAGTAGATAGAAATGCGGCGATCGTATTCTCCTGACAAAACTTTGGAGTGTACAGTCCGAGGATAGTAACCGTACTGATAACCACGGCTAACTTGAGTATCTTTCCACAAACTCCAAATATGTAATCGTCCTGCAACATATCGCCAATCGGGTTCTTCAAGGCTGCATAAATCCAAAGCACAGCGAATTAAATTATCTTGAATTTCTCTTGTGGTAATGCCAGAGCGCAATCGAGTTGTTAGATGTGCTTCCAAGGCAATCGAATTTGCACAAAGTCCGCAACAAGCCCAATTAACTACTGTGCGAATTTTATTAATTTCTAATGGTGTTGTCGAACCATCACGACGAACAACATAGATATCCTTTGTAGAGTCCTCAAAAAGTTTGGATAGAGCTTGCATACTGGATAAATTAATGAATTGTAGAAAAATAATTCCAATAATGAAAAAGAATTGTTAACTAATACTTGACCACATTAATATTGTGGGGTGTAGCTTGAAAACATTCATGCTTCTTCTTGCTCTGCTCCCCCTGCTTACCTCCGCCGGGAGCAATATTGGGTTTGGTCGAGTACTAGCAGTCCTAACAAGTTGTCAGGTTGAAAAATTGTAAGAATAATTGTCCAATAAAAACCAAGGGCAAGCTTTGGTAAGAACTGAACTTGCCCTGATTAATGACGATTGCCAGTATATATCGACCATTGATTTTTACGCAAGCAAATCACAGTTGTGTTAATATACGAAGAAATCTCGGTTCTGATGGGGAGCAGCTATCAGACGCAAGGGGGAAAGTCCGGTGTAAATCCGGCGCTGTCCCGCAGCTGTAAGCAAGGTTTGCCTTGTGAGTCAGAATGCCCGCCGAAGTTGAATTGTAAATTTTGTACATCTGCGAGGCACGGATGGTTTATTACATGATGAGCAGCATTGAGCCTGATATTTTGAAAGCACTGCATATTAAAGCGCTACAAATGGCGGCTTTCCACGAAATAAATAGTTAATATTAATTGAATTTCGATTAGTAATTACTTTAGTAGTATTCAGGTAATTGTTTTAACTTTAAAACCTGAGAAATTTTCGACTAGGTATTGCACTAACTATTGAGCGCTACATATGGCGTACATATACTTTTTACTATTTGCGCTAAATTCTTACTTGGTTAATTATCATGCTGAAATTTTATCTTCACCGAGCGGGGAAGATTCCTGTTGCTGTTCATCCTTTTGTTAAACAAACAGGTCTTAGAGAAGATAAGCAAAAACCCTTTCTAAATCCAAGGGAAATAATTCGAGGTTGGCAAAATATTGTAAATTCCACGTATAGGAAAATTTCCATTGCGATTACTCGTCTGATTCGGAATAAGCCATAAACACACCAAAATATATCAAGTATTAGCTGTATAAAAAGCTTTGATAACAATGTCAACTTCATTACTTTATTTTTTAATTGGTTCTCTTCTGGTATCACTAATAGGAATTGCGGCTTATTTCCAAACTGCCCGCAAGTATCAATCCTCAGCGACAGTCGCCAATTCCTACGACCAATGGACGCTTGACGGCATCCTAGAGTTTTATTGGGGAGAACACATTCACCTCGGTCACTACGGTTTGCCACCGCGACACAAGAATTTTTTGGCTGCTAAATCTGATTTTGTACATGAAATGGTTAAATGGGGTGGTTTAGATAAATTATCTCTTGGTACTACAGTCTTAGATGTTGGCTGTGGGATTGGCGGCAGCAGCCGCATCTTAGCACAAGATTATGGGTTTGCTGTCACAGGAATTACCATCAGTCCCCAGCAAGTAAAACGCGCTACTGAGTTAACACCCCCAGAACTAAACGCCCAGTTTGCAATCGATGATGCAATGGCATTGTCGTTTCCAGATGCCAGCTTTGATGTGGTTTGGTCAATCGAAGCAGGTCCCCACATACCTGATAAAGCTGTTTTTGCCAGAGAATTAATGCGAGTGCTAAAGCCAGGTGGAATTTTGGTTGTCGCTGACTGGAATCAAAGAGATGATCGCCAAAAGCCGCTAAATTTTTGGGAGAAACCAGTCATGCGCCAACTTCTAGATCAGTGGTCTCATCCGGCTTTTTCTAGCATTGAGGGATTCTCCGAACTTTTGGCAGCGACAGGATTAGTGAAAAAAGAGGTAATTACAGCAGATTGGACGCAAGAAACCCTTCCTTCTTGGTTAGATTCGATTTGGCAAGGGGTGGTTCGCCCAAGTGGATTTCTGCGTTTTGGATTGCCTGGTTTTATCAAGTCTATGCGCGAAGTGCCAACGTTTTTGCTGATGCGTTTGGCGTTTGGTGCACGACTGTGCCGATTTGGAATGTTCCGCGCTGTGCGGGCAAATTCACCAACAGAATTGATGGATAGAAACTTTGTTAACCAAACTCCCTCAAGCTTGGTTAGGTAGCACTCGCCGGACTGGACTAATTTTGACTTTCCAACGATAAACTACGATATAGTTATTGTCGGTGGCGGTATTTCGGGTTTGACGCTAGCCTGTGGACTGCAATCGTCAGGTTTGCGAATTTTAGTAGTGGAAGCACAACAACAGCAGCAAGCAACATAGCGATCAAGAGCTTATGCACTGTCGCCAATGACGAGCAAAATTTTTCGTGATTTAGGGCTGTGGGAGCAAATTGCGCCAAAAATTAGCAATTTTTAACGAGTGTTACTGTCGGACGCGGACTATCCTCACCGAATCGACTTTTACCCAGTGATAAAAGAGGGTTAATCAATAAACAACATAATTTTATATGCACAAAATTCCGGTCACAGTCATTACAGGATTTCTCGGCGCAGGCAAAACGACGTTAATTCGTCACTTACTGCAAAACAATGAAGGAAGACGCATTGCTGTTTTAGTGAATGAATTTGGCGAAGTTGGAATTGATGGCGAACTATTGCGTTCGTGTCGAGTTTGTGATGATGAAGAAGACCCTAACAGTAACATTGTTGAACTTACCAACGGTTGCTTGTGCTGCACTGTGCAAGAGGAATTCTTACCAGCAATGCAAGAATTACTAAAACGACGCGATCGCCTTGATTGTATGTTGATTGAAACCTCTGGATTAGCACTCCCAAAACCATTAGTGCAAGCATTTCGCTGGCCAGAGATTCGCACAGGCGCAACAGTAGACGGTGTAATCACTGTAGTGGACTGTGAAGCATTAGCAACTAATCAATATGTAAGCGATTTAGCAGCACTCTTAGCCCAGCAACAAGCCGACTCTAGCTTAGAACACGAAACACCGATTGAAGAACTGTTTGAAGATCAGCTTGCTTGTGCTGACTTGGTGTTGCTGACTAAATGCGATCGCGTTGATCAACAGACGCAAGTAAGGGTGCGAGATTGGCTCAAACAGAACTTACACCCTGGTGTAAAAGTTATTCCTTGTCAGGATGGAAAAATCAGTGGCGATTTGTTACTGGGTTTCAATGCTGCGGTAGAAGACAACTTAGATAGTCGTCCCAGTCACCACGATACTGAAGAAGACCACGAACATGATGACGGGATTAATGCAGTGCAACTACTACTAGACCAAGCATTTGAGCCGTCTGTTTTGGTTAAACGCTTGCAAACATTGGTTCAACAACAAGAAATTTATCGAATTAAAGGATTTGTCGCAGTTCCAAATAAAGCCATGCGTTTGGTATTACAGGGTGTTGGTAATCGATTTGACTACTTTTACGATCGTCTTTGGCAACCTAATGAACTGCGCCAAACAAGATTAGTATTGATTGGTCGGGAACTTGATCGGGTTCATGCTGAGTCACCACTTTTGCAGGAGGAAGTAGCAGATTTAGAAGCCGCAAGTAATTCCATCAATTAAAAACATGATGGCAGCCACTAAAGTATTCCGAAAAGAAGTCAATATTTCGTAGAAACAATAATTGGTACAAGCAATTGTTAAATTTCACAAGTTTGTTACTAATTAGCTAAACCGCTTAAAAGACAATCTCAATGAAAAATTTTTCACCACCAGCTATGTAAGTACAATCTATTGTATTAAGAGTTCCCTACTTAAAAACCAATGATAATAGCAATAGAATAGTATCAACAAGTACGTTAGCGACGGGATGAGTTTTCTAGTAACATTTCTAAAAAAATACAGAATTACTATATCGCCAAAAAAGAAATAATGTGTTACACCTAATTAATTCAAGGAACAGGATTATAATTATTATCGTCCATTGAATCTAGAACTGATTGATAATAGCAATCTCTGTATTTGTAGGAGAATTAATTGAAAAAGTTACTCGCTAATTTACCAAGAAAACCCTTAGCTTTTATTTCTCTAGGTTCACTGTTAATGACTGGAAAAATAGCCATAGCTAACGAAACGGCAAAGAAAGTACAACCAGTAAAACGTTCCGATGTTAAGGTTACACCAGTTTCCGGAGAAAGCCAAAAGGCTTGTGTGAGACATTCAAAATTTGGTACATTTTTCTGTGCAAATGCGAACCAATTATCTCATCTAAAAAAAGGTAATCCACAAATTGATGCTGCCGATTTAAATAATGAGAAGGCGTTACTTAGTGTTACGGATGAAGAAAGTGATGCTGCTGTAAATATGTTTGGTTGTGATTGTGTTGCATCGATAAACTGTTTACGTAAGCTGCGAAATAGTCTACCGTAGAATTAATTTTACCGTAGTAATTTCTGATTAATTATAAATATAGGGTGTAATTAGCGCAAAGGTATAGGGTAAATTTATTTTTTATATTTTTGTTGTGCCCTATGCCTTTATTTATGAACATATTATTGTTCTTATTGTTCTCAAAACTTATTTTGACCTATCTTTTTGATGTACTCATAACTAATCATCTGCTAATTTATCTTATTGAAATTATATGAATCGTCGCAACTTTCTGACTTTATTTAGTGTAAGCTTATTCGCAAGTTGTTCGCCTTTATTGTTC
>JBCBPQ010000132.1:0-19176 GCA_039820645.1 Cyanobacteria bacterium J06633_8
CAATTAATAGTCGAGTCTTGCCAACGTTGGGAAGCAACAGTTCCTCAAGATAAAAGATGGGATGCGATATCGAGTATACTTCGGCACGATACAATATCGCTCAAGCATCTTTCTAATTACGCTTATAACCACAATCCTCAATGGAGAGAAACTTGGGGAGCTAATCTTGCAAATTACCAAAACTTCGAGCAAGAGTTGGCATGGGTAGACACCGATGTTCGTAACGATGCTTTGGTATCAATGGGCTTCGATATACCAGCTACGGTAGAAGTCAAGACAGGGAATCTTCAAAATAAACAAGGTAAGGTAATCGGATTAAATGGGGATAATATTAATCCCATTTTGGTCAAGGTTGACGGATTTAATCATTATTTTCATTGGACTGAGTTGGAAGTCATTAAAGAAACAGCTAGGTCTAGATTTTATACAAGTGTTGAAAAACTACAGGAAGAATATTTAGAGGAACCAGAAGAGTCGGATTCAGAGTTAGAAATGACACCACTTGATAAGGGAATTGATGCTTTAATACAGGGGGATTGGGAGGATATTAGAAATATATTTAACCAACACCCAGAAATCAAGGAACAAGCTTGGAATGCGCTCTCAACAGAACAACAACGGAGAGTTAATAGTATTGTTCCGGAAACTATTAGGGTGTTAAATAAAGCCAAGAGAGAGAGTGTTATATCTGAATACAAAGAGATTACGAATGGGGTATATAAAATTAAGCTTCCTGATACATTGATATGGGAGTCCCGAGCTTTCCATGAAATTGAAATATATCACCAGCTTCGTAAATGGCGAGAAAATGTGTCTTGCGAGGCTAAATAAAAAGCTTCAATGGGCACCGTTTATTTTAATTAGCAATGGGTTATAAGTAGGTAGGTGCTCAAAATTCTTCAGTACCTTCGATGGTACAAAAATGGCTGAAATCGCAGTGAGAGCGCAGCTATCTATAAACCAACTTCTATTCTGCTTCACCAATCAATGTAAAAGCAGCCCAATCTATAGGTTTAGGATTGGTTTTCATCGTTATCAACATAGCATTACGCAATGCTTTAGCTTTATCTCCCGTTTTCTCCCACTGACGATAAAATTCCGTCATTAACTCCGATGTCGAATCATCGGGAATTTTCCACAGCGAAACAATTACACTTGATGCACCAGCAGTTATCAGCGAACGAGATAAACCTATTACCCCATCACCTGTAATTTGTCCTCTACCCGTGTCGCAAGCACTAAGAACAACTAAATCAGCATTTAGCTTCATATCTATAATTTCGGTGGTTTTGAGTAAACCTTCGTTTACATGACTCGATTTATCACTGTTATTGAACTTATCACGAGCAAGAGCTATAGCACCAGGAGTACGCTCCCCAAAATCCTTGCCATCAAGCAATCCATGAGTTGCGAAGTGAATTACTCTAGCGCTAGATATTTTTTGCAGTACTGTAGATTTACTGGCTTGATTTCCAGTGAGTGCGGTAGTGTTGAAGAGTTTAGCAATGGCTTTTGCTTCGGTTTCTGCTCCTTTGAGTGGGGGTAGTTGCACGGGTGGAAAACCAATTTTTGGCATGGTGGGATTACCCACAACTAATAAATCTTTTGGTTGTAGAGAGTTTAAATTTAACTTTTCTTGATTATTTTTATTTGTTAGTTCCAATACCTGAATTGCTGGTGCAGTCATCATGGTATGTTTTTCAATTAAGTATTTACCATTACTATCCATCAAGGCAGGAAAAGGAACTAAAAATAAGGATTCGTGAGGAATAAAAATTACCCGCTCATCTGGGTTTTTGGGGAGATGGGAAGCGATGGGTTTGATTAGTATTTCATGCAGTTTTTGTAAGTTTTGTTTTTGCTTAACTGGGTTTGCGACTGCGACTACATTTATAATTGCGCGTCCCCCTGCTCCAATGGATATACGACTGTTTTTTACAAGTTTTGCTAAAGGTGTATCAAGGGATTTGGTATCAACTTGTTTAAAGATAATTTTTCCCGTGGGTTTGATTACCCAAATGTAAAGTTGAGATTCACCCGTTATAGAATATTCAACAAATGTTGCTTTTTTTTGTTGAGCGATTTGTTTAATTTGTTCGAGGTTAGGTGGTGTTACATTTATTTTTTTGTTGGGGTTCAATTTGGAGGATAATAATTCTATTAATGCTCTAGCTCGACTCCGCTCGGATATTTCCAATGCTGCGTTAGTTTTATTTTGGGCGATTAATACCTGTTGTAATTGATGATAAGTAGTTTTTTGTTGAGTATCAAAAAATGAAATTTTATGTTCATCATCTGTTCCTAAATTACTATTAAGAAGTTCATGTTTGTTTATCGCTTCAAATAAATATTTTTCAGATTCTACTAAGTTCCCATTGTCAAACAAGTCTACTCCTAAACCAGTTAAAGCACCAGCCTCAAATAGAGGTGAATTAAGTTTACGTGCAATATTTAATGCTTTTTTACGATATTTTATAGCTTGGTTATAGTCTTTTAAAGAATTATACATACCCCCTAAATCTTGATAAGCATCTAATATCCCATCTAAGTCTTTCGGTTGCGATTTAGATGCAACTGCCAATACTTTTTTTTGATATTCAATTGCTTGATAGTAATCTTTAAGGAAGAAATATGCTAACCCAAGTTTATCTAATGCTAACCACTCCATACGATTATCTTTTACTTCTCGTGCAATTATTAAACTTTTCTGAGCGTTATCAATAACTATTTGTGCTATTTCTTCATCTGATAAGGAAACATCTCCCAATGAAGTTTCTTGATATAAAAATGGATCTGCTAAATCTCCTAAATACCAACCTTCACTTGTGCGATTTTTTAGTTCTCGTGCAATAAATAAGGCTTTTTCAAATTCTTCTTTAGCCTGCGTTCTATTTCCCAATGTGATGTAAGCAATACCTAGAGCATGTCTAGTTTTCATTTCTCCGTATCGATTCTTAATTTGCTGAAAAACTATTAACGATTGCTGTAAAGACTTCAGAGCATCTGCATATTCAAGAGTTTGAAATAGTTGTTTTGTCCCTAACCCCTGATAAGCTATACCAATATTCTTAAGAATAATTTGTTCAAACTTTTTATCACCGGATTGTTTGGCAATTTTTAAAGCTTGTTGATAGTAATCCAAAGCTTTCTTGTATTTCCTCAACCCCTGATAAGTAGTGCCAATATTATTAAGATTACCTGCTTCAATCGTTTTATTACCAATTTCTCTAGCAATTACCAGAGATTTTTCAAAATTATTTAATGCTTTGTTGAATTCACGTTTATTTAGCTGTTGCAATCCTAGTTTATTCAACCGTAAAAATTCTTTAATACGCTGTTCCTTTTCTTCCTCCTGCCCTATCTTTACTTTTTCACTAGCAACTGCTGAATCATTGGCGATCGCACTTTCCCTAGTAAGTCTCGATGATGTATTATTTTTACCTTGGGATATTTCTGCTTTGGCTGTAAGAGGTGACACCAAATAATCTTTTGTCCAATTTGGGCGTGGTGGAAGATTGCCTTGCTTAATATCTTTTTGCCATTCAGAATCGGATTTCCTTTCAATTTTAGGAACCTGAAATTCGTAGTGACTTAATACTGGTCCTGCAAACACCATACGGTCTTCGCCGTTATCTACTCCAATCATTAGCAGGTCAACATCACCTACTCCTTGGTGTAAAATGATATTCTTTTTGTTCGCTATACTTGTATGTACATCTACTACTAAAGCGTCCCATTTAGCAGCATCGCTACGTTTACCGTAAAAGAGGCTAGGATACCAACCATTATATCTAGGTTTTCCTGATCCCCTTTTGAGTTCAACTATATCTTTGAGGAATTGGGTTTCTTTTTTCGTTAGTGGTTTTTGGGCAAGTTCTTTAACTGCAATATCGTTAATAATCGACAACTTCTGTGCAAATTGCTCTAAAAATTCAGTTTGTCTAGTTTGGAGTTTTGAGAATTTAGTCGGCGTTTGTTTGAGTTTTTCTGCTGTTAGCCTCACCATTTGCTCAAAACGTTGCCAAAATTCTGGTCTTGGCTCAACAAAACCAGCCGGGTACTCGCATGCAATAGTACGATAGCTTTGTTTAGCGTAAAGAATAGTATCATGACGTAACTGTGTCCATGAAGCTAACTGGGTGTTAAGGGTTTTCATTGCCCAGGAAGGAGTTCGCATTGCTTCAGGATATTTAGAATCTGATGTTGGTGTAGAAAGCTCGCGCAAGGTTGCTAGCCAGTTTGTGTAAATGTTATTCTCCCAGGTTGATGAATCTTGCAAATCAATAACATTCCTAGCTGCTGCCAGATTATGTCGATAGTTTTGAGCAAGCTTGGGTTGTGATTGGTTAATGGTTAAGATACGCTGAACTATATTTTGTACTATTTGATTATTTTTAAGTACTGCAAAAGCTACATCTAAACCCGTTGGAATATATCGATAACTTTTTTCTTTATCCCGTATTCTTGAAACATCCGACACCTCGGACATTACCCAACTGTCTAAAATAAATTTTTGACCAATAATTGTAAATGACCTTGGTAACTGCGGCGATTCTTCACCAAGTGATACGTGGTTATGACTCCGAATATTTTGAATCCCAAATTTGCTCGCGAGGATATCGGTTTGCAGTTTTGTAAGGCTTGATAAATTGTTAATATCTGCTGGGGATTTAATCTTAGCTTGTTCTAAGAAAGCGCTTAATTGAGCAAAAGTCATCGAGTCAGTTTGACCTACAAAGGTATGGAGAATCTCGTCAAACTGTTGCCATAGCTCAAATTTACCTGATTTTTTCAGTAGGTCATGAAAGATAATAGCTGCACCAAGTTCTCGTGGGGAAGCTTGTTGTGGTTTACCAGCAATGCGGAAGTCTACCCTACCACACCACATCATGGCTCGAAAGTATTTTCTTAGCTCCGAGGAACTCTCATAGTGACCCCGTGGTTTGAATTGAGAGAAATCTACCCGACGCTCACGTCCAAACAATTTTAATTCCTTTAGTTTTTCTGCTTTTACAAAAGCGAGGGTTTCAGCAACACGATTATCTTGATTTAAGTAAGTTTTGACGGGATTGTCAGTAATATCAGATTGTTTTGATTTTTGCTCATTGGGTTTTCGCAAACCGCTATTTTGAGTTTTATTAACCTGACTTGATTTAAGTAAAGAGCGGGCTATAGCTAGAAAGTAGTCCACATCTTTTAAACTTGACTCTAACTCTCCATTTCCATACTCCCTTACAACTGTGGGGATTTTTTCTGCCATACTTTGAAGAATTTGCTCAAGGGATGGAGATAAAACCTTTTCTTCTAATTCTTTGAGCATGGCATCATAAGACATATGCCATGCATGAAGAATAGAATCAGCCGAAACGAAAACTGGTAAATCGTTACTATAGATGCTGTAGAACATTTCACCAAAACTCTTTTTCCCCATACGCTCGCTGACGACAAAGCCATTTTTCTTGAAAACAGCTAGTTCTTCGGGATTAAGACGGAAGTCATCAGTACGATAATTTTGACGATTTGGATTCTTGTTATTTTCTTTTGGATCTATATTGAACAAATTCCAATATTTCGCTTTGGTTGGGTCCCAACTAATACCCTTAAGGTATTCAGCATTAGTATCATAGCGTTTAGCAAATTCCTCAGTTGAAATTTGCCCAATCTTTTCCAGTTCTTGTTTGAAGACAGAATTGTAATCTAAGATATTATTTGGCTTCTGAGCTAAAGCTGAATTCATAAATAATTTGGAGCCACTAAAGCCATATACAAAGAAAGGCTGGTTGGAGATAATAATTAGCAATATAAGTAAAAAAGCAAGAACAAAATTACTAAATTTTTTATTCGAGTAATTCATAGTTTTACTGTTTGGTTTTTTTAGGTTTCCCAGCACTATTCGGTACTGATATTTCCTAATCCATATATCTTTGTTATTTGAGAACTTATGTAAAAAATATTTGTAAAGTAATTTGAAATACTCTTACAAAATCGAAAGTTTAGATAATTGTACTTCTATCGGTGGATGACAAAAGGTTGATAGTCTATCTATCGTAATGCTTCTAAATCAAAACTAACTA
Organism: Cyanobacteria bacterium J06633_8; assembly: GCA_039820645.1. GTDB lineage: Bacteria > Cyanobacteriota > Cyanobacteriia > Cyanobacteriales > Nostocaceae > Rivularia. The sequence continues at coordinate 6,075 of JBCBPQ010000132.1, forward strand.
GCAGCAAACTTGAACACCCTTATTACTGGGCATCGTTTATTTTAATTGGTAATCAAGACTCACCTATTAAGCTAAAAGCTGCCCAAAACCTTGGTTCGGGATATTTTTTCATTGTTTCGAGCATTGCTTTACGTAATGCTTTGGCTTTATCGCGTTTTTTGTCTGCTAAGAGTTGCTGATAAAATTCAGTCATTAATTCGGATGTGGATTTATCATTCACTTGCCACAGGGATACGATTACGCTGGGGACTCCAGCAGCTATAAAGGAGCGAGATAAACCAACTACTCCATCTCCTGTGATATCTCCTCTACCAGTATCGCAAGCACTGAGAACGGCTAGCTGTGCTTTTAATTTCATGTTGATGATTTCACCTGCGGTGAGAAATCCGTCATGTTCTGGGGAGGAAGCTAAGGCGATCGCACCAGGGGGACCGGGAGCAATTAATCTTGTTTCGTGCAGTAAACCGTGAGTTGCTAGATGAATTAGAGATGCGTCGGGTATACGTTTAATAACTTCTTTTTCTGTTGCTTTAGAAGCAATTAAAGCTAATTTTTGACTTCCTAGCAATTTTTCCGCTATATCGTTTGCTTCTTTTTCTGCGTAGGGTAATGATGATAATTTGATATCTTGGTTTTTAATTGTGGGCATGATTGGATTACCAACCACTACAGCAGATTTAAAGTTATCTTTTACAGTCAATTGTTTTTGTTTGCGAGTAAATTCTAAAGATTGAATGGATGGGGCTGTAAGAATTGTATGTTTTTGGATTAAATATTTATTATCTGCATCTTTGAGTGCGGGGAAAGGGATGAGAAATAGTTCTGTCTGTGGAACGAATATGACTTTCTCTTTGGGATTTTTAGGTAAATGTTTTGCTATTGGTTTAATTAGTATGTTATGTAATTTTTCTAAATGTTGATTTTGTTTACGTTTAGATTCAGCCGGTCTAGTTATACCAATCGTAGCTCTACTTTTATCGTAAATTCCTAAAGTTTGACGAGTGGACGTAATAATTTCTTTCAATGTGAATGATTTTGTATGCTCTTTCAAATCAATTCTTTTAAAAATAACTTCACCTGTTGGTTTGACAACCCAAATAAACATTTCTCCGGCAAAAGTACGCAATTTACCTCGATGTTTGAAATCATCTTCCGGAACAATGGTGTATTCAACTATGGTAGCTTTTTGTGCTTTGGCAATTGCTTGAATTTTTTCAATTGAAATGTTGGTTTTCAGGCTAAAAGGTTGAGAATTAATTGATTTTACATCTGGTTTTTTCGCCGTTCTGGTTGCTAATAAATCAACAAAAGCCCGCGCTTTTCCCTGTTCGGCTGCTTCTAATGCAGCTTCCGGTTTGTTCGCAGCAACTAGAATTTGTTGCAATAGATTATAGGTATAGTACTTAGTATCAAATATAAAAATTTTGTGAGCATCACTTAAACCTGGTCGCATTTCATCAAGAAGTTTAACAGCTTCCCGGAGAGCCTTTTCAGCTTCCTCAAGTTTACCAGCAGCCAAGAAAACATGACCTAAATTATTTAACCCCATTCCTTGGGCTTCTGGGTCGCCGATTTCTTTGGCAATAGTTAAACTTTTCTGGAAATAATCAATAGCTTGGGGATATTTTTTTAAATCTTCATGGACTAATCCCAAACTACCCAAGGCTTCTAATTCTCTTTGTTTATTCCCACTACTTTGAGCAAGTTGGAGACTTTCTTGGTAATTTGCAGTTGCTTCCTGGAGATTACCTTGGGAATGATAAGTTGAACCCAAATTAATCAAGGTACTCGTTTGAATTGGAATATCTTTTATTGCGCGGCTTATGCTCAGACTCTCTTCTAAAGTGTTAATGGCTTTGTCGTACTTACCTTGATTGGAATCAATTTGTCCTAGATTATTGAGAGCAAGAGCAATGACACTTTGATTGTTAATCTGACTAGCTATGGTTAAACTTCTCTGATAAAATGCTATCGCATTATCATAGTCTCCTAGAGCTTCATAAACATTGCCTAAATTTTTTAAAACTTTGCTTTCATTTTCAAGATTTCCTAATTCTCGAATTATCTTTAATGATTTTTGATTGGTTTCAATCGCTTTGACGTAATTACCCAAAGTTTTGTAAGCAATGGCTAAATTACCCAGAATATTAGCTTCTTCTTTTCTATCACCTGCTTCACGCACCAAAATTAAAGCTTGCTCGTAACTCAAGGCAGCTTGAGTCAATTTACCAGACTTTGTGTAGACTTTTGCTAAATTTGTTAGTGCTGATATTTCTCCCGACTTATCTTTGATTTCTCGCGTCAGGGTAAGATATTGCTGTAAGTAAGTAATACTTTGTTCGTAATCTTTTGTTTTTCTATTTACAGCAATTAAGTTTCTTAAAGTAGTTGCAGTTGCTTGCTTGTTATCTAACTGAAGATATATCTTTAAAGCTTGCTCCCATAATTTGATTGCTTGGGATAATTGATTCGCTTTATATTTTTCTAAAGCTTGTTGGGATAATTTTTCCGCTTCAGTGCGATTCGATTCAAACTCCCCTCTCCTTGACAAGGAGAGGGGTTGGGGGTGAGGTTGAGGTTCCGCAATAGAAATACTACTCGTGAAACTAAGCATCAACAAAGTAGTTAATCCAATCTTGCTCCAAATAATCATTGTTTTCCTAGCCTAAATAAAAATGTAGGTAAAGCAGAATTAGAATTAGTTCGATTATCTTCAATTACTTTGAGGATGTTGTTATTATTATCGATTGTTCTACAAGGATTGTCTTTTGTAGACTGGGAATTATTTGTCGCATTTTCCCCGCTAGTATTTTCCGTTGTATTACCAGCAGTATTTGATTTTTGGGGAGAACATGCAGCAGATTGTTCTTCTTTATTAAGCTGACGTTGAACAACTTCATCATTCGGCTGACGTTGAGCAACTTCTTCACCCCCTGGATCGGAATTCCCTCCATCTGGATTAGAAGTTCCTCCTCCTCCATTGGAATTTCCCCCTCCTGGATTTGTTGTTGGAGGAACATCAGGTATGTCAATATTAGTATCGCCTTCTAAACCTGCATCTGGAAAAGAACCATACATACCTGAATCTGTTGCATTTCGATTGAGAAAAATTCCTCCTGCTGTATAGCTAGTATTTTCGGAAAGATTATTAGGAAAAGGTACTTCCTTAACAGTAATATCATTATTTCCTACTGGCTCAACTGGCTCAACTGGCTCACCTGCTTCATTCTCAGAAAATACTAAACCTGCAGAACTTCCACCATCACCGGTTGGTACAACTTGTCTTCCGATGACTATTCCTTGGTCATTTAATTTGTCTACTCTAAATACAAGCCCATTGGAGTCTTGTTCCAATTCTAAAGCTGGTTGAAAACTTTCACCTCCATGCTTAATCGAAATTTTCCCCGGTGTTGTGATACTGGCTTTGGCTGTAAGTGTCCCTCCACCAAAACTAGTACTGAAATCGTAACTATCTTGTGCTTGAAATACTCCTTTAGACTCAATATTTATACCTGCTGGAAGAACATTTTGGCCAGTAATAGCGACCCGAATATAGTCAACAATTACTTTTCCTTGAGTACTAATAATATTTACAGAATCTGCTATAACAGGTTTTGATCGAGGATCTGCGGTTTGTATAAATCCAGTATTGATATCACCTGTAGCAGATAAAATTATATGACCAGAAGTAAAAGCATCTGGGTTTATATTACCCTTAACCTCAATACTTCCAGGCAAAGTTGTTGTCGTAGGAAGTTCACCGTTGGGAAATGTAAAAGGTGTTCCATTTACCGGAGTGCTACTGGGATTATCGGGGGAATGTCGTAGATTTTCAACACCTGCTCTTAAAATTAATGACGGAGCAGCATTTAAAATTGCGATATCTGGGTCATCAGTTTGAGGAAATGTACCTACATCCGTGATATTTATATCTCCTGTAACCAGAATGCTTCCCTTTGCTTCCACCTTTAAGGAAGAACCAGTATAGTCATCGAAGCTAACATCTCCATTAGAACTGATAATTCCATTTAAGCTTAATGCTTGATTGAATTCAGAAGCATTACCATTATCAGCGGAGAAATTACCAACGCTCGAAATCCGAGCATTACCGATAATATCCCCATCACTAACTAAATTCAAATCTCCACCACTACGAATATAGGAATTTGAATTTTCAAACGCTTTAATTTCTATTCCTTCATTACCAGTAATATTGATATTACCTTGTGCATTTAAAATCACAGGTGTACCAGCATTTTCACCAATCTCTGAGATGTTAACCTTTCCTGGCGATCGCACTTCGATATTTTCATTCCACGATATGATTTCAGTGCCTTTAATATTTAAGTCATTGCTTGCAAGTAGGTTTAAATTTCCCCCTACTTGAATATTGGCATCTATGTTTATAGAAGGAGCATTTAAAGTTAAATCAGAATAATTTTCTGCTACACGGGATTCTAAAATTCCACTGTTAACATCAATATTATCAGTTGCTTCAATAGTTACATCACCATTTTTTAAAGCATCTATAACTGTACTTGGAGAAATACTAAATGTAACATTATCAACACCTGGATCTGGGAATAAAATTTCTTGGTCTCCTAGTTGAACACTATCATTAGCTGTTAATCCGGTGTCAATTATCACAGTTGCAGGATCTAACAACAACTTCCCACCTTCACCAAAATCCGCTCCCACATCCACAAAACCATCAAATCCTAAATTCTCCTTCCCGGAAACTTCCACAAATCCACCATCACCGGAAGTCTTCCCACCACGAGCGCTGATTTTTCCCTTAAAAACTGTCGTTTTATCAGCCCAAGCAATTACCTTACCACCATTACCTGCAACTTCTGCATCAGCTTTAATAGTTGAATCTTGACTAATAAAAGTTGTTTTTGCATTCGGTACCGTACCTTCTCCCTTGTAATCACCACCTATGAGTGCTGTACCACCAGCATTTTTACCGGAAACGTTAATATCTCCACCGATGATTCCAACCTTTTCACCCAGAACATTAACTGTTCCACCTACTTTCCCTGAAACATCTACTTGATTAGAAACTATTGCAGTTCCAGCATCGTTAGGAATTTCCACACCAGAACCGGTCAATTTGACAACACCATTTTCAACTTCTACACCAGTTGCACCATTGAAATTACCTCCTGTCAATAATTGAGGTAATGATAACGGTGTGAAAGGCTGATTATTAATTGCTGCTTTTGTTTCTACGGGTAATCCCAAACTCAGTAAATTTCCTTCCTGAGTAATCTTGACTAATTTCTCTTCGGGTACAGCAGCAACGGTTATATTTCCTCCTGGTGCTTCTATCTTCCCAGTATTAATCACAGTTCCACCCAACAAAGTTAAGTTCTGTCCTGGTTTAACTGCTAAATTTCCCTCATTCAAAATTGCTCCTGCTTGGGTAAATGCAAAAGCATCAGGATTTGCGATTAATTCAGCATAATCATTCGCACCAAGTGCATTAAACCACTTATCCCCAAATCCAATTCCGTTTGCTGTTGTTGCAGTGAAAGCACCCGGAACGTTTAAACTTGAACCTTGACCAAAGATAATACCTGCCGGATTCATCAAATACAGATTAGAATTACCACCCGTGACTTGAATCAATCCATTAATTACCGAAGCATCACCACCCTTTACTCTACCCAAAATATTCTTAATTTCAGGCTTAGAAATAAAGTTAGCAGTTTGTCCTTCGTTGACTCCAAATTTGTCAAAGCTGTGGAATAGGTTCTTTCCAGCTTCCGTACCACCTTCAATCTTTAATTGATTGCCATTTTGATTAACCACCGTACCAGCATCATTGGGAGTTGCCGTAATTTGAGCAACTGCGGAATGATGATAGCAATCCATTAGTAGATAACTGTAATTCTGCTTGAGCAATCAATAAATTATTTTTACCAAGCTGCTGCGCTCTCTGAACTTGTCCCAACCAACTAAAAAAACGTCCGTCAGGTTTAGAATCACTATTCACGGTAGCATCAAAAACGTCAACACCGAAATTAAATTGCGATCGCAAAGCCCATGCACCTTTGGAATCGCGTTTGATATAATCCTGTCCAAATTTCAGTACCCTTGTTTTACTATTACCTTGATTATCGGGACCATCCCCAAAAGGTGTAGCAACTCCATCTAGAAAACTTTGTCCATCTTGCAGGTTAAACGCTAAAGACAAAGCAAATTCTTCTCGAAGATTTCTTACTAATGGTTGACGATAGCTAATTTCATACAATTCTCGGTCTGAGGTAATATCAAATTCATCGGAAAATTCGGAGCGGATGATTTTACTATCGCTAGGAGCATACCTCAACTGTATAGTTCCGTTCATGGGATTTATCGGAACTCGGTAATTGAAGTCAAAGGAATTGGAACCACCTGCGGTAGAACGATAATAAGAAGCACTCAATTCATCTCCAACTCCAATCGGGTTACGGAAACTGATAACACTACCCAGACGCTCCGAACCGACAGCAGGAGGTGAGTAATTATCAACTCCTAAAAAACCGCTAACACTGTCAGCTTCTTTAACTTTGATACTCAGAATACTTTGACCAATTTTAGTCCCCGGTTTTAAAGTTGCATCAACAATATCGGCAATAGCTGGATCGAATCTGAGCAGTCTGAGTTGCTCTTCTATTTTCTGCGGTTGTAGTGGACGCTTTACACCCAATCGAATTCGACTGCGGATGTAGCTTCTATTTAATCGTCGCGTACCTTGGACTTCAATTTTTTCTAAAGTACCTTCTATTACAAATATTTTGACTATACCGTCAGTAATTGTCTGGTCTGCCAGAACTGCTCTAGAAGTGATATATCCTTTACTTGTATATAATCCAGTAATTTTACTGGCAACATCTTGAAGTTTCTTTAAAGTTACAGAATTTCCTTCTACAGGTTTAATAATATCAGCAATTTCCTTCTCACTTAAAACAGTACTACCTACAACTTCCACCTTACGAACAAAAATATTCACAGGTGGTGATTCGGGTATGGGCTCACGAGTGGGAGGAGCGGGAGTTATCGGTGTTGTATCTTCAGGAGGTAAAGGTAATGGTGTAGGTAGAGGTTGTGGAAAGCGGTCAATATTAGGATTGGGTTCGTTACCTCTAGGTATGGGAGGTGTTTGAGCATCTACTTGTAAGGAAGTAAGAAGCAAGTTACTGATAATCAGCTTTAAAGTTAAAAGAAGCAGCGAACTAGGTTTACATTTTAAATGCATTAGTTTATCCACAATTTTCTAATGTTTTATAGCAATTCTGTATGAGGCTGAGCTAAATCGCTCTGACTAAATTACTAATTTTTTTATTTGAGTAATTCATCGTTTTACTGTTTGGTTTTTTCGGTTTCGCAGCACTATTCGGTATTGATATTTCCTAATTCATATATCTTTGTTATTTGAGAACTTATGTACAAAATATTTATAAAGTAATTAAAAATACTCTTGCAAAATCGAAAAGTTAGATAATTATACTTTTGTTGGTGGATGGCAAAAAGTAGATAGCCTATATCTAACTAAATAACGCTTTGGATTGAGGATTATTATCTATCTTGGGGGGATTTCCAACTGGAGGTCTAGTTGTAGGAATTCCACTCGGAGGTCTAGTTGAAGGAGTTCCAACCGGAGGTCGAGTTGAAGGTCTACTTGGTGTAACTCTACTTGAAGGTCTTGGGGAAATAGGATATTGTCTACTATTATTATCAGATGTAAAATCTTTCGTTTCTATTAATCTCGCACATTCATCATCAGGATATTTTCTCAAATTATCACCTGTTTCTACTGCATCAAAATCTGGAAGTAATAAGGATTTAAGCTCGCATATAATAATTCCTTTTTGCTGTGCATTTGCTTTTCTCGCGGCTTTTGTGGCTGTGCTAATTTCACTGATTATATTCGGTATCAATTTATTAGGATTTAGTTTTTCTAGTACGTCTGCGATACCTCCACCCCTGGTATTTGAAGGTGTAGATATAGTTTCGACATAAGTTTGAAATTTGGCTGAATCTGCAAAAGCTTCAATAATTTGCTTTTTGAAAGGCTCATTATCTGTAATTTGGGAGTTAGCTTGTATTGAAATAATTATCTGTGTAATTAATCCGTTAACTCTAGAAGCTGCACGATTGTAGCGGTGACGACCTTCTATATATTGTTGATAATCGATTCTATTATCTTGTTTTAGTTTGATTAATGTTTGAACTGCATTTCTAGAAGAATAACGTGAGTTGATTAATGGAGTTAGTGGAGCAGTATTTAATATAGTTCCACTTTTTCTACAACCAATGTTTAATAGGCATAATAATATCGATAAACTTGATGTGATGATTACGGAAGAAATTTTTCTAGGTTTATTCCAAGAATTTATCATTAATTAATCTCCGACAAGCAGGTGAGTATAATTCGTAATATCACCCGACCGGTGACGCAAGCTACGTAATTCATAATTCGTAATACCATCCGACCCGTGATGTAAGCTATGTAATTCGTAATTAATGATCCATAAATAAAATTAATGCCCTCCCGTTAAGTAATCACAAAAACAGGAAGGAAAAATTGGTACAACCTATTCAGAAACTTCAATAGTTGCTGATAGTGCTGCTAATTGTGTATTATCAACTCCTTTGACATCACCACGACCTCTTACAGCAATAATTGGTGAACGAGTGGCATCATCCAAATCTCCTAGCAAACTTTCCATCACTTGTACAGTCTTGTCTCCTTTTAATTCTAAAGGACCAGAGCGTGTTCCTGAGTCTTCAGCTATTTGCTTTAGTCCCCGTAAGGCATTTCTGAGAGGTTTTGCACTTGCGATTACGAGCAATTCTAAGAAACCAGAAGAACCTTCAACAACAAATTTAAAGTCATTGTCTGGGTTAGCTGTGGTGGGAGGTACAACTAGTTCTTTTCCTGGTGCTATTAGTGACGCAGTTTCGGCTGAGTCGTACTCAGATGGGTGAAGCAAAACGATTTCACCGCTACTCCCAATTACTAGTACCGCGATATAAAGACTTCGTTTTTCGTTGTTAGTTACATGAATTTTGATCTCGGTTCCCAGCTTGAGTTTTTGTAGTGTTGTTTTGATATTTTGCGGGACAATTCCACTTTCTTCTGCGCCGCGACTGCTAATTTGACTGGAATCTCCCCTAGAACCATCAGGAACGATATCTGCGGTAACTTTGAGACTAGATGTGTTTTGGTTGAGTACAGAACGTAAAATCCGACCTGCAAGCAGTATTTTAAATTTGGATTGCAGTCGTAAAATGGCTTCATTTAATGGCTCTCCAACTCTACCAAAACTTTTGGGAACTGGGATTAATCCATTACTAAATAAACCAATGCTCCCTACTGCTGGCACGGATTGAATTTTTTGCTTTTCCGCTAATTGGAAATACTCCCGTGTCATTTTACCGAGGATAAAATCAGTATCTTGCTTTTGGTCTACAATTACTGGTTTTACTCGGTTAATTTTTTGTAATTCCCCTTGTGCTATGTTAGTTTGATTGCTTAAAGATGTATCAATTCCAATTCGCAAGTTGAGGTCTGTAGGAACACCTCTTACTCTTTCCCGCAGTAATGTACCTGGTTGAATTACTGCTCTTTGCGAGTTGCGTAGCTTACCGTATCCAACCATTCCCTTGCGATTGGTTTGTTCTACCTCTGCTAGGACTTGTCCTTTACTATCAATTAAATTAAATATTGCTCCCTTGGTGAAAGGTTCCAGATTACCTGAAGATACTCCACCCAACCAAAACTTAATTTCTCCATCTTTGACGCTACGAATTACAGCCTCCGCAGTCTTGTTAATTGGTTTAAGAAAATATGAAGGTTTTTGTTGGTGATTGCTTCCTGACTTCACTTCCAGTTGAGGAACTTGAACTACATTTTTGGACTTCGCCACATCTTGAGTACTGCGCTGCAAATTGACGAAAGTTGTCTCTACAGATTGATTAGTAGATTGCTGCCAAAGATAGCGAGTCAACAAGTAACTAAAAGCTCCCGCATGGAAACCACTAAAAGGAGCATCTACAGCTAATTGATCCCGTTGTGCTGAGCCTAATGCTACACCTTTAGCAATACCTTTACGTCGTAGTTCCTGAAACTTACTGGGAGAAAGATTTAAACGAGAAAGTAGTTTATTCTGATATTCAAGTTCATCGGGACTCGCTTGAGCATTTTCATCACCAAAACGAGTATCTTCAAAAGCTCTGACTACTAAATTACCCCGCGTTCCCCCTCCGGAATGGCAACTATCAAGTACAGCAGTAACATTTTCTGTTTGCAATGCGTACATCAACAAAAACAGCGTCCTGCCCATAATATCCCGCACTTTTCCAGCATCACGAGGGTTTTGGGAATAGCGGTCATAGGGCATCATCGTACCATTGATACCATCGGGATTGATAGGATTAGGGTCAATTACCCGCGAACCATGCCCGGAAAAATGGAATACTACTACATCACCCGGTTTGGCTTGTTTGATTAAATGATTTTCAAAGGTGTCGAGGATATTTTGACGGTTTGCTTTCTCATCACTCAGAGTCACAATATCCTGGGAATTGAAACCAAAACGATGTAACAGCAATTCTCGCTGCATTTCCACATCAGTTAGACAACCGCGTAATGGACGAACATCTTGTTGGTATTTGTTAATTCCAACTAGCAGCGCCAACTTGCGAGGAGTACTTTGAGCCAATACCTGACTATAACGATTAGCTTGATGGAAGATATCAAATTGACTCAAACCCAAAGCTGTGAGAGTTGAACCAGCGAATTGCAGAAAATGACGACGATTTATACGAGACATAGTTAATATTTCTTTACTAAATCAGTTGAGCTAGGAGATAATTTTCTCAAAACTATTTATCAAATCATTTTTATAAATTACTTGTAAAATACCAAATAAAATATAAAATCTCAAACTCGCATTTCTCTCGAAAAGTATTTGTATTAAATTTTTACATTAGGTGTTACACACCTAAGCTTTCTGCATATCTGCTCAAGTTTATTTTGTACATTCAATCGTATATATAAGTGAATATTTCTCAAAAATACTACATATATCGTGGTATATGAGAGATGTAAATAATTTTTTAAACAACTTATTTAGGTACTGAGTGATGTTGTACTATTTAAAACATATTTTTGTTGCTGGTGTTGTACTTTTCCTAAGTTTTCCTGTAGATGTGGCGGAATCTAAAGGGTTAGGGGAACAGGTAACGAATGAGGTTTCTTCGTCTTTGGATTTATTGGATTCTTCAGTACCTTTGATTGCATCGGAGGATGTACGAAAAAAAGAAGCTGAGCAACTGCTTGAAGTAGGAAATAAGCAATTTAAGGAAAATCAATTTCAAGAAGCTTTCAGGACTTTTGAGAAAGCTTTGGTTATTTATAGAGAGATTGGTGATAAGAGAGGAGAAGCTAGAACTCTTGATGGTATTGCATTATTCAATTATAAATTAAAAAAATATTCAAAAGCTTTAGAATACTATCAAAAAATATTAGGTTTGACTAAGGTTGATAAGTATAGTGAGGGTAAAACTCTTGCCAAAATAGGAGAAATATATTTTATTAGTAAAGACTATCCAAAAGCTTTAGTTTTTTTTGAAAGAGCATTAAAAATTTTTCAAGAATTACCGTTGCAAAGTCTAAACAAAAATTCTCAAAAACAAAAACAGGTAGGTCCTACAAATGATTTTTTAGATAGTTCAACTGATATTATTATTTTCACTGAAATTTGTGATTATGTAAATATGCAGAATCATAAAAACTGTATTTTGAAGACAAAAAAATCAATTTCATATATAAATTGGCAAGGTATCATACATAATAAACTTGCTTTAGTTTATTTTCATCAAGGGAAATATAAAAAATCTCAAAAATATTATTCTCAAGCTTTAGCAATTTTTGCAGACAAGGAAATCAATAATCAAATTGGCAGAGCTAATATTTTTAATAATCTTGCACAACTTCATCTGCATCAAAACCAGTACTCCAAAGCAATAAGTTATTTAGATAAAGCGCTAGATATTTTTAAAGGTTATAAGAATTCCTTCGGTATCGGGTCTGCACTCAATAATAAAGGATTAATTTATAAGAATTTAGGTCAATATCCTCAAGCACTGAATTTTTATCAGCAAGCTTTAGAAATTCACCGAAAAGCTAATGATGAAACAGGTATCGGCGCAACCCTCCATAATATTGGGCTGGTTTATGAAAAGTTGGAGAATAAAGAAAAAGCACTGAAATTCTATCAGCAAGCTGTAGAAATTCGCCGTAAAGCTCAAGATAGAGATGGTGAAGCAAAAACTTTAAACAATATGGGATTGCTCTATAATGAATCCCAGCAATATATCGCTTCCCTACAATCCATTCAACAAGCCTTAACCATATTCCAAGAACTTGGATTTCCAATCGATGAAGCTAATACTCTTGATAGTCTAGGGACAGTTTACAAAAGTCAGGGGAAATATAACCAAGCTTCAGAAGCTTATCAAAAAGCTTTAACCATCAGTCGAATATTTGGCGACCGCGCTTTAGAAGCAGTTATTCTCAGTAATATGGGTGATTTGCTAACTAAACAAAACCAACCAATATTAGCAATCATTTTTTACAAGCAATCAGTTAATATTACTGAAAAAATTCGGCAAAATCTAGAATCACTCCCCAAAGAACAACAAAAATCCTACACTAAAACGGTTGCTGATACTTACCGCAAGCTAGCTGATTTACTTCTCCAACAAAACCGCGTACTAGAAGCGCAGCGAGTCATAGACTTGCTCAAGGTTCAAGAATTAAATGATTACTTAACTAATGTACGTGGTAATCAACAAACTTCGGAGGGTATACAATCAAATGCACAAGAAAAAGAAATTGCTATACAGTTAGCAACCATTCAAGGAAGGGAAATTGAACTTGGGAAGGAATTAATTGAACTGCGAAAAATCTGAGGGGGTGACAAGCGCCATCAATCAGTGGCAGGGCAAGCCTTTCAGAGGACGAACGCGCTTATTGATAAAAGAGAAAAATTATTATTTTTTTATCAATAAACGTTTCAAATCCTTATTTTTCGTAGGAGTCGTTCTA
>JBCBPQ010000133.1:0-18967 GCA_039820645.1 Cyanobacteria bacterium J06633_8
CTTCTGCGGTGCAAATTTGAGTGGAATTGATTTGAGTGGTTTTATTCTCAATGGCATGAATTTTCGTAGGGCAAAATTAATTGGTGCGAATTTGAAAAGCACTAAATTTATCGGTGCAGATCTCCGCGAAGCTAATTTTGTGGGAGCCAATTTAGATGATGTTGAATTATCTAGTGCTAATCTTGGTGGCGCAATTTTTAGTGATGCACAGCTTCAAAATTTTATTCTCATCGGCATAAATTTTAGAGGTGCAAAATTCGATGGTGCGGATTTAAGCGGTGCGGATTTGAGTGGTGCGGATTTGAGTGGTGCTGATTTTCATGATGCCGATTTAAGTGGTACTAATCTTCGTGATGCTAATCTTCGTGATGCGAATATTGAAGGTGCCAAAAACTTAACTGAAGAACAACTCAAAAATGCTCTTAGATATTAATTCGTAATTAAATCAATAACTAATATTTCTATTTATCATCAATAACAATTAATATGAAAATTCCAAGCAATGCTCCAAACCAAAAACCTCAAGCTTTAGTTGTTGGTATTAATAAATATGAATACAAACAGTTAAAAAATCTTCAAGTTCCTACTGATAATGCCAAATATATGGCAAATAGGCTGATTAAAGAAGGAGACTTTGAAGTTGAGTTGTTTGATGCAATTACCAGAAAAAGTTTAAAGGAACATATTGTTCAACTATTTAAACCTAAAGGGCAACATCCTGAAATGGGATTGCTGTATTTTTCAGGGTACGTACTAGTAAAGGATGAAGGAATTAAAGAGGTATTTTTAGCAACTAGCGAATCTGACCCTTCAAAATATTACGAGTTAGGAGTGTCTTTACGATGGTTAAAAAACTTATTAGAAGAAAGCTTGGTAGAACAGCAAATTGTGATTTTAGATTGTTGCTATCATGAGGAACATGAATTACATATAGATAATTTAATCCCAGGTTATCAAAATGGTATAGACAGATTTTTTTTGATTTATTTTAATAAAAATATTCAATACTTTTTGCACGAGAATAAATCAGAACGAGTCTGTACGCCTTTTACCAATGCGATACTTAATATTTTAAAATTAGATGAATCACAAGAAATAAATTCTGTAGATAACAGAGCATTAATTCAAAAATTAAAAGAAAGATATGAAAATAATTTTAAAAGGAATGGGTATTATAAGCGTATTTCTTTTGGTAAGCGAATTGATATTTTAGGTAAACCTTCTATTAACAGGAGCAAAGCAACTTTAGTACCAGTTTCTGGCATAAATCAGCGCAAAAATCCTTATAAAGGTTTAGCTTTTTTTGACAGTGAAGATGGCGAATATTTTTTCGGCAGGCAAAAGCTGACTGATGAGCTACTTGAAAAAGTACGTAACAACAATTTTTTGGCAGTTTTAGGAGCAACCGGAAGCGGCAAATCTAGTGTTATCAAGGCAGGATTAATTTATAAACTCAAACAAGGAGAGCAAATATCGGGCAGCGAAAATTGGAAAATTATTGCTCTTGTTCCGGGAATAAGTCCTCTTGAAAGTTTAGCTGAACAGCTAGCAAAAGATGCATTAATAGATATATATGAAGATTATGATGTGGAGTTTCCTAAAAAAATTGCTGAAGCTAAAAAATATATCGAGCAAGGCTCTAATGGTTTAGCAAAACTGATTCGTAATATTGATACGAAACGAGTAGTGCTAGTTCTAGATCAGTTTGAAGAAGCCTTTATATTATGCGAAAATAAAAAAGATAGAGAAAAGTTTTTTGAATGTTTGTTAAATGCTTCCGAGAAAGTAAAAAACAATAAGCTTTGTCTTGTTTTATCGTTAAGAGCAGATTTTTTTGGTAAATGTGCCGAACAGGAATATTACGGACTTGCCAGAAAAATTCAGCAGCATCTTGTAGCTGTAACACCTATGAATCCTGAAGAATTAGTAGAAGCTATTAAGGGACCAGCAAAAGAATTGGGTGTAGATGTTGATGACGATTTTACAAAAAAGCTAGTTGATGAGGTGAGAAGTGAACCTGGAAGCTTACCTTTACTGCAATATACTTTAGAACAAAATTGGGAAGAAAATAATAAATTTTGGAAAGCAGGAAGTGAGAAAATATTAAGAGATAAAACCAATAAATCATTAAATATAGTTATCGAAGAACATGCAAATAACGTTTACAATAACCTTAGAAGAACAGAAAAAGTAATCGCTCGATATATATTTCTGAAACTGACGTTCTTAGGAGAAGGAACCGGAGATACTCGCAAAAAAATAAAAGCTAACGACCTAATTAATACGTCACGCTATCACAAACAGGATATTACACGTGTAACACAAAAATTAATAGAAGATAAATTAATTAGTAGTTACAAAACAAAAATAGATGATGGTAAGGAAATTGAATATGTGAACTTAGTACATGATGCATTAATTCGTCATTGGTCACAATTACGTGTTTGGCTGAATGAATATCGCGTTTATAGCAAATTTAGAGAAGATATTCAAGAAAAAGCAGAGAAATGGGAAGATAAGGACAGAGATAAGAGCTACCTTTATACAGGAGAAGAATTAAAAGAGGCTGAAAAATCAATTGAGAATTACGGACATATTTTAACTTTAAATGAATTAGCACAAAATTTCCTTAAAGCTAGTATTGATTACCGCGATGAAGTTAATAGGAAAGATAATAAGTTAAACAAAGAAAAAAGACGCAATCGATTGACTGTTATTCTTCTAATACTGTTACTACCTATTTTAATTTTCAGTATTATTGCATTTGATAACTTGTCTTCCCAAAAAGCTAGAACTGAACAAAATAAAACATTCTTATCTAACCAAAGTGTGGCTTTGACAAATTATTCAAAATCACTTTTTAGTGAAAGACAACAGTTTGATGCCCTGATAGAAGGATTACGAGCAGTAGTACCTCTCAACAAACAAAAATTGCCCGTTCCTAAAAATATAAAACCTGTATTAAGACAAGCAGTAGAAGGAGTAAAAGAACGGAATCGTTTGGAAGGACATACAGGTTCGATTTACAATTTAGGTTTTAGTCCTGATGGTAAAATTTTAGCTTCTGCTAGTCTCGATAAAACAATTAAATTATGGAATGTTGAAACTGGTAAAGAAATTCTTCCCCGTCTCAAAAAACACAAACGTAAAGTTTATAACGTTGTTTTTAATCCTCAAAATAGTCAGCAATTAGCTTCTAGTAGCGCTGATGGAACTATCAGATTATGGAATCTTGTAAATAGAGAATATCAGGAATTAACCGGGCATCAAGGGGAAGTTTATAGTTTGAGTTTTAGTAATGATGGTAAAACCTTAGTCTCAAGTAGCTTGGATAAAACCATTAAATTGTGGAACGTTGAAACCGGTAAACAAATTTCTACTTTAATTGGACATAAAAGCAAAGTTCACAGCATCGATTTTAACCCTCAAGATAATACACAATTAGTTAGCGGTAGCGCTGATGGAACAGTTCAATTGTGGAATCTAGAAACAGGTGAAAGCAAAATATTGAGCAAGCGCAATTATAACGTTTTAACGGTACATTTTAGCCCAGACGGTAAGAAATTAGCTTCCGGTAGTATCGATGGTACAGTTCATATCTGGAATTTAGAAACAAATCAAGAATTTAATACACGTAGTAAACATAAAAATAGTGTTAATAGCGTTATTTTTAATCTTGATTCTACAACTTTAGCCTCCGGCAGTTCTGATAATACAATTAAGCTATGGGATGTTGCTACCGGCAGAGAAATCACTACAATTACCGGGCATAAAGACTGGGTTTATAACCTTAGCTTCAACCCGAAAAAAGGGAAAAATTTATTAGCCTCTAGTAGTGCAGATGGAATAATTAGACTTTGGGATATTGATAAAATTCAAAGTATTACTACTCTTAGAGGACATCGTAATTGGGTTAATAGCGTTATTTTCAATCCCCAAAATGACCAGCAATTAGCTTCGGCTAGTATAGACGGAAGCATCAAAATTTGGGATATTGCTACCGGTAAAAAACGCACTATTTCTACTAAATACAAAAGAATTAATGATATTAGTTTCAGCGCTGACGGCAAGATTTTAGCTTCTAGTAGTGCTGATGGCAGCATCCAATTATGGGATACCCAAACACTTCAAGAAATTAAACCTCCTTTAGCCGGGCATCAAAATTGGGTGAATAGCTTAAGCTTTAATCTCAAAGATAGTACTAAATTGGCTTCTGCAAGTAATGATGAAACTATTAAAGTTTGGAACACTCAAACTGGTAAGCTAATTTATCCCCCTTTAAAAGGACGCAGCGAATTTAATGCTGTCAGTTTTAGCTCTGATGGTGAAATTTTAGCTGCTGCTAGTTTCGACAATACTATCAAATTATGGAATGCTAAAACTGGCGAAAAAAAAATTACATTAGAAGGACATAAAAACAAGGTTAGTAGTATTAGTTTTAGTACCGATAATAAATTTTTGGTTTCCGGAAGTTATGACAAAACCGTCAAAATTTGGTATCTTAAAACTGGCGAAGTTATTCATACTCTTACGGGGCATACAAGAAAAGTTGAAAGCGTTAGTTTTAGCCCTAACAGTAATATTGTGGCTTCCGGCAGCGCTGATAAAACAATTAAGCTTTGGGATACAAAAACAGGCAAAGAAATTAAAACATTTCCCGAACATCAAAATGATGTTTTAAGCGTTAACTTCAATTCCGATGGTACAATCTTGGCTTCTGGTAGCGCCGACGAAACAATCATTTTATGGAAAATTCCAACTAAAGATAAAATCACCTCAGCAGAAAACGTCAATTTAAATCGCTTGATTAGTCTAGGTTGTGACTGGGCACGGGGCTATTTACAAAACAATCCCAATGTTCCTGAAAACGATAAGCATTTGTGTGACAACAATAGATAATAACTTTAGATTCCAATACACTAGTATCGCTTCGCGGAAGTAAGAAGTAATAAGTAAGAAGTAAGAAGTAAGAAGTAAGAAGTAAGAAGTACGATTTTCTAGACTTTTCAGCCATTTTAAATGGTTGCCTTATTTATGCCGTGCTGTACTATAGCAGTTTTCAGTTGAGTACAATACACTCGAAACCTCACCACGCCATTTGCTACAACGGAGGGAACCTCCGCAACGCAATGGCTCCCCTTCCCCTCTCCGCTACTTTGGAGAGGGGTGCCCCTAGGGCGGGCGTAGTTACCTGTTGTAGTCTACTCAACCGAAATTCGGTACATACAATTAATTTTGCCTAGTTACTTATTCAAACCGTCTCAATTGCTCGGTTAAGCCTAAAAATACGAAAAAGCGTAGGTTAGGTTGACGAAGGAAACCCAACATTTCTCAGCATTTGTTGGGTTTCCCTGCCGCTCAACCCAACCTACAATTCCCCTTAACCGAGTAGTATTCAAACCCGTCTTTGATTTTTATAATTGTTTTTCAACCTTCTTAAATATCCAATCAGGAATAGTGTGTTCGGCTGTATAAACTCGATTGTATTTTTGTTCTATTTGTTGCCAATTAATCGAATTGTCAGATAATACTTTATCTCTAAAAATATCAAGAGCTTTACCTGACAAACCTTTTTCTAAACATTTTTTCATAGCTAAACGACTTTCGTCAATTTCTCCAATACATTCAAACGGAGTATGCACTGAAAGTCCTAGCATTTGTTGAAAAGTTGGGATTAAATCTTCATCATCAAACAAATTTTTCTGAAAGACTGCATTTACAGATTCTGGTTCAAAATTAGCCATTAAACCCAACCAAACATAAGCACATTTGGGACACTTTTTACACCAAGGTTTTTGAATATTGCAAGAATGAATTTTCGGTAATACTTCTGGATACTTAGCAAGATGTTTGAATATCCGAAAGTCATAAATCGGCTGCAAGATACTAAAATAGGTAAAATTAGATAAGAGATGTTCTTGAATAAAATTATTCATTAATGTCTCTGCTTCATGCCCCTTTCCCCATTGATGATTTACTTCTTTTCCTAATTTATCCCAGAATAAATTTCCCGTGTTAGCACTTTTTTCATGAGCTAAACTTAAATAGTTGTATCCCTCACTCAGCATTATAGGTAGGGATTCAAAGATAGAAACTGGTGTTTCTGGAACTGTAATTCCAGAATTATCGGGAAAATATAATTTTAGAAACGGAAAGTCAATCAAATCATCATAAATAGAAATTTTATGCTTCTTAGTAGGGCTAGCGTGTTCTAAAACTCCAGAAATTAAATTATGTTGGATATCCGCTTTTCCATAAACGCTGTGGGAGTATTGCATTGAAGCAAAGGGAACATCTGCAACTTCAAGCATTTTCAGGGCTACAATACTATCTTTGCCTCCACCACAACCAGCAAGGATAGTACGATTGTCTCCCAACATCGCAACAGGATTACTATCTCCTAAAATTCCTGAATAAATAATTTCTGGTTGTTGATAATCTGTCACCTGATTTTCATACCAGTGTTGAGCAAATACTCCTTGGTATATTTTGACAAATAAATCTAACACAGGCTTTTCTAAATGTTCAGCTATCTCTGAAATATCGTAATATTTGGGAAATAACGAACATAATTTCATTCCTTCAAACAAGGCAATATGGGCTACTATTCGCTGTATGACTTGTTGGGAATACTTTTCTTTTAGGTATGAAAAAGAAACATCATGATAATAAACTTTCGTAGAAAATTTGAACTTATCGGCACTATAAATAATATCTAGATGATGTTCGTGAACTGTTAAATCATCTATCTTCACTACTTCAATATTCATTACTTACGAATTACAAATTACGAATTACGAATTACGAATTACGAATTATACTTACCATCCCCATGTACCGGGTTCACCTTTAAATGGTCCCACAATATCAGCAGTAATCCATCCTGCGTAAAATTCACCTGCTTGAGGCGTAACTAACTCATCATTGACATAACAAGCATCCATTAAACTAGCCGAAAAACTATAGTATGTTTGAATAGTGACAAAATCAGGAGTCGGTTCAAAATATCGCCAAGCAGCATATTGTATATATTGATCGCCTATTTTGACATCATAATATTGATATCTACCTTTCCATTCACATGAAATTACTCTAGGTGTTTCGATTAAATGTTCTAACTTAATGTCTTCTGGAGGAAAATAATAAGTGGGAGGATGGCTCGTTTCTAAAACCCTTTTACCTTTATTTGTTTCTGCCAAAAAAATACCGTTACAAATCACCTTCAGATGTTTATTAGTATCTTGCATAATGGCAGGACGGGGATAGTCCCAAACTGATTCTTGACCGGGTTTCGGGGGGATAGGATTGGGTTTCATCATTAATAATTTGCTCCAATAAATGTCTTACCTGATTCTAAAACCAGATATATTGAATATTTTTTTTATCTTAGTATATGATTTTATCATTAAATAAATACCCATAATTATTACCAAGAAAAAACATGAATATAGAAGATAGACAACAGAAGTTATATAATTCTCAAAATCATCAAGAATTATTAAGCCTTTACACTAAATGGGCTTCAAATTACGACCAAGAGTTAGTAAATGAATGCAACTATATAGCTCCCCAAAAGATAGCGGAGGTATTGCTTAGGTTCGTCTCCCAAGATGCTAAGATTTTGGACGCTGGTGCTGGCACCGGTTTGGTGGGAAAGATTCTATCTCAGCAGGGCTACAGTCATCTAGAGGCGATGGATATTTCAGCCGAAATGCTTCAGGAGGCACGGGAAAAGAATGTTTATACTGAACTCTACCAAAAAGTTATGGGTGAACCCCTGGGCTTTTCCGACGATTCATTTGATGCAATTATCAGTGTTGGTGTGTTTACCTATGGACATGCGCCAAGTAGTTCTTTTGACGAGTTAATTCGCATTACCAAGCCCGGAGGATATATTATTTTTACCATGCGTCTTGATTTTTATGAGAACAGCGATTTTAAACAAAAGTTGACTGCATTAGAAGCAGAAACCAAGTGGAGCTTAGTCGAAATTGGCGAGAAGTTCTCACCTTTATCTACAGCTAAACCTGATGGTTTTTATCGGGTATGGGTGTATCAAGTTAGCTAATTAATAAAAATTTCAATAACTATATTAACAAGATTGTCGAGCAAGTTTAAAAATCAATAATTTCCTCTACTTTTTTTGATTTACTCGATGGAAACTATGATTTGGACGTTGCACATTTACAGGAAGATTCGGTTTTTGGCACATAAATGAAAATGGCTTTTGGTCTAAGTTTTAGACGACGGAAAATCAATTATTATCCCATCATTGTGCAACGCCATGAATTAAGATTTAAGCACTAAGATTGTTGTACTACAGTTTCTTCGACATCGCCTTTAGATACCACTGTCAATCCCCCGTGATAGTTGAGTAACTTGGAGTCATCTTTGCCAATTTCTGCCAGACGAACTTGCCAATCGGAAACTTCTTCGTAGCTCATGTGATGAGTATCACAACTAGCCGTCCAAAACTCTCCGACAACAGAAGGATCTTCAATGCGTAGCAAACCAGATTTCGTTAAATAGTCCCATTGGGGTGTTCCTGGTATGGGAGAAATAGAATAGGAAGCAACCTGAAATTCTAAATCGGGATTAATCGATTTTAAATCTTGCCGAAGTTCCAAGATAGACTCCTCAAGATATAATAATTCTTCATGGGAGTCTTGCGCTAATCCCACAATCACACCATAAACCAACACGGGTAAACCTGCTCTGACAATAGACCGCAGCATATTACAATGCTGTTGCCAGGGCAGAATTTTGGCATAGGGTTGTTTCCCAACAACAGGGCGTTCAGCAGGAACATAACCTAGAAAGCCACCAACCTTACCATCCCAACCCCAAAGGGCTTCCACAAGCTCTTCATCGGGGGTGAGATCGGTATTCTCGTAGCTACGCCCACGACCAAGAGTTGCTTTTCTTAACTCCAAACCATTCGGCCATAATAAAGGCATCCCCATTTCCCTTGCTCCCCTGGTTATTTCGAGGATTTCTTCTCTTCCACCGGGAAAAAGGATACGCCCCAGGAATTGATCGGCTACCATCACTGTTGATTTTGCCCCAGCATCTTTCTGAATTTGCAGCCACTCAAGCGCCCTTTGGGGTGTCATCCGGCGATAACCCGTGCCGTAGGTTGGTGTCTGACAAAAATCACAAGTGCGATCGCAACCAATATCCGAAAAAATCGAGCCGATGGGTAGTAATTCTTCTAAAAAACGCTCTCCTGAATACTCCGTGCCGAAACATTGCCTAGCGACTTCTAGAGAAGGCAATGGCCAATTTTGGGGATTCAAAGCCGGATTACGTTTGCGATATTTAGTCCCATCTGGAAATAGAACTCCATTAAGTTCTTCGCGAGGGGTGTTACCAACAACATAATCGAATATTGCCCAATTAGCAGTACCAGATTTGTCTAACACAACTACTGTTGCACCTGCTTCAAAATAGGGTTTGGGTTCGGCGATAGCATCAGAACCCCCTACAACAACTGGCTTTCCCGTACTTGCGAGATGTTTAATCACCATACAGGCAATCTGACGCTCTTGCATAAAGTTAGCAGTAACACCCCAAGCATCATAAGCATCTGGAGAGATATCCCAAATACGTTTACCCGAATAGACTTTCCTTAGAGTCGATCCCTTCCAAGCAACCTGCCCAAATTCTTCCTCATAATCCCCATCTTTGAGATTGACCATTTGAGCATCAAACCCTCCAGCTTGAAGATGAGCCAGCAAAACTTGTTTGCTGAGTAGAGGGTTACGTTTAAACATCGGAGTCCAATTTTTGCCATTTGGATCGTATAACCCAAGAGTAGGAACTTCTACTAATCCAATTCTTGGCGCTTTACCAGATGTTAGGGTCATGACAATATCCTCTTAATTTTTTAGTTTTGAATAACTTGGAAACTATTGTCTTAAGCTTTGCGATATATTTATTCTTTCAATGTAAAGTAAAAATCCTAAATTTTAAACTATAAAATATTTCTTAATAAGATTTTCCTAATACATTACTAAAAATACACTACTTCCCAACATCCAATTTGTTAAAAATTATCACGATTCCCCTTGCATCCAAATAATATTGAGGTTTGCCGATTCTCTACTCATTATTGGTTTTCCTTAATCCAAAACCAACTTAGAATAAGTCGAATATCATTCAAGCCTAATGTAAGTCATACAAATGTTTTTTTAGCTATCATCCCCAAATTGGGGCACAAATTTTTGCAGATTGGGTAGCTCAATTAACAAATCTGCAATGGTTTTGGGGACGAGTGCCTTTAGAAGTATTATTTGCAGGTGCTTGGAATGATTATGGTGCAGAAAAATTTTTGAACTATGAAAGCTTAGGAAATGGTCTTTTTATGATAAACTCACCCAACTGTGGCAACGACTACGGCGAAGTTATGGCACGATTGGTTGAATCAGAGCAAGCAAAAAGTGAGTTTTTTTATGAATGTCGTAATTATAGCCAAAATTTCGCTCATTTTATTCAATCTAAACTTGTTCGTCGCTACCGTGTGGCTGAAAACGTTTTTCCTATGGTGATGAATATCCCTAAAGCTGCCCGAATGACTGCTGCAATATGTATTCAGCTAAACACTCAACCCAGAAATTTACCTGTAAGGGTATTGCAACAAGCTTTATTAAATGATGCGCGATCGCCAACTGCAATAGTCCCTTTGTTCAATTCATTACCAAGTAATCCCGATTGGTTGAGTTTTAAACTGTATTATTTAGACAATTTTCATGATTATATTGACAGTGTTCCTTCTGGTAATACATTAAAGAATAAGTACTCATACGGTATTATGTTGAGAAACAACCTACGGAATATTTACTCATGTGACGGTATTTTTCAGCGATTAAATCAGCAAAATTACAGGTTTAAATTTATCTATTCATCTGTATACAAAACATATATTTATCAGCATATAGCTTTAAATGCAAGGATACATTAAATCTTGTATGCATTGTAATCTAAGTCTTACGTTAGTATTAGCTGTCTGAATAATCATGCAGGTAAATGGTTATTAGTAGAACATATTACGAAACAATAGCTATTTTTGAATTTCTGGTTAAAAAAAATACTTTTAAACAAAATGTCCGGATGCAGTAATTTAAACTAAGTATCAGTGAAGTGGATAGTTCAAAAATAGACATCTACTATGCGTAAAGCCATTTCACTTTTAGTTACAAGTATCGTATTCGGCTCCTTAGCTGTTAACTTCCCAGGTATTGGAAACTCTTTAGAAACAGAAATGCTGTCTACTTCTGTAGAGCAAGAATTACTATTGAGTAGATCCAACCCACATAAGCCTAAAGCACCTCATCGAGGTAGCGGACGCAGAGAATTTATCGAATATTATAACCACGCTTAATTCTGCTGCATCGCTACAGGAAGTGCTACGTATAGAGCCATTGAGTCGTGTTATTTAAAGTACATTTATCGTATAGTTCGTAGGGTTTAAAGAAATTATTCTTACCTTTCGCAGCTTCACGCAGATATCATATGTAGCTACACGACATTGTTAAAATAATTTTTCGTTACTATTTATTTGTCGTTTGTATAAATAGTCAGTCAAACCAATATATATCAACGGTTACTTAATTGGCTGTCTACTTCGATCCGATCGCAATCGCTTCTCAAAGAGAAAATTTCCTCCCGCAGGTTGTCTGCCAATTAGTGTTTAATTCTCCATTTTTCATATTCATACAGCAGATTCCCGCTCTTTTCTTTAGTGGGATATCTAATTAGAGCTTGCTTTGGGAGAAGTAACAAATCACAATTTAATTTTTCGATATTTTCTACGACTGTTTTTTCAATTTAAGAGCAGATAATATTCGCTGTCGGGAGTTGAAATGTCTCTAGAACATAGAAGTTTCGGAAAATCTTGAGTTTATAAATCTAAAACATGTTTTTAGATACTACTCAAGATTTAAATTTCATATATATTCATATCTTGCACCTCGACGATAAACCGGGTTTCTTGTAAATCTTGATGGTGAGTGTCAATAAAAGGTGATTCATTCACTTCAATGTATCGTATTTTCACTTATGGCTAGAGGCGAATTTTCGCCTCTAGTATTTGCTTTGTGCTTATAAAATTGGGATGCTTCCGGCAAAAATTTATGCCGAGGGTTTACGAGCAATTAGATATTTGCTCATATGATGAACCTGTATATCAATATTGTTAAAACCAGCATTTTCTAAACGTTCTACTAAATTATCATTTACATAATTCATGTAGAAAGGTTCGTGGAAGGTTTCTTGGAAGTTTTGCATTGCAGGCTCAACTTCCGGTGAATCACTCAATTGAACTGAATCGCAAATAATAAAAGTTCCACCCGGTTTTGTGACTCGGAAAGCTTCATTAATTACTCGCTGACGTATTGAGAAAGGCAACTCATGGAAAAGGAAGACACAAGTTGTAGCATGAAAATAGTCATCTATATAAGGCAACTCTTCCGCATTTGCTTGTAATAATTGCGGTAATTCTCCCGGATTTTCTGACAGCAGTTGATTTGCTTTCCGCAAGTAAGTTGGTGATAAGTCGGTACCAAATAGTGAGCAGTACGGTAAAGCTGCTCGTATCATTTTTAAGGTACGCCCGGTACCGCAAGCTATATCTAAAATACGTTGTTGGCGTGGAGATACATCGGCAAATACTTTCAACCCTTCTTTTAATGGAGCCAAAATTCTGCGTCGCATTGCATCAGCAGCACCATTAAAAAGAATTTCTACACCTAAATCATATAGGTTCGCAGATGATTCACTCAAATAACCATCGGTTTGATAATGAAAATTCCGCACGTAGTATTGAGGATAATCTGTGGTATCTATATTGGAAGCAAAATCCTGATACTTTTCTTGTTTAGCTCGCTCCCAAATTTTAGGTAAATCCATCCATATTTGTGGATAGTAAACAAAAAAATCTTCCCAAGGATTATCAAATAGCAGACTTTTGGGATAAACTCCCCGCTCCGCATCTTCCCAGTCTGCTTCTAATAAGTTATTTAGACGCTCTTGTAATTTAGGTAATAATTCTGGTGGAATTGGCGTTACTTTCTTATCCACCGGAAATAAAGCCTTCATCAGCCCCGTACTGAGAGTTTTGTGAGCTAAACCAAAAATACTTTTACTTTGTTGAAATGTCTGGTAAGTCAGTTTTGTTAAAACGTCTGGCATAAGAATTCAATATTTCATTACCTATTTTAATTTTATGTAAATCTTTATTAATAAACAATCATAAATCTTAAACAAAATCTGCAATTTTAAGAGCGGCATATTACAAAAAAGGCAGAGGGCAGAGGGCAGATGGCAGAAGGTAAAAAGTATAAATAAAAACTTTAGTTCCTATCTTAAGTCTCAGTAAAAAAAAAGAAACAATATTTTAAGACGCGCAGCGCGATAAATATTTATGTCCTTACTTCATTCACGCGGAGCGTGTGGATCATCTCACGCTATAGGGCGTGAGTACCCATCACGCCGACTGCCTCCAACATAGCTGCCTTCTGAATTCCATTAGGAGGGAACCCTTGAAGGAGTTATTAGTTATCTACCGCCTTTTCCGCCCTTCCCTTCTTCTCTTAAAAAAGCCACCCTCGCAAAGGTGGCTTTATTTATGTTTTTTAATTATCCTCCATTAAACAACGCTACAAAAAAATCTCAAATTAACAATCGTAATATAGAGAAAATTCGTAGGGATGAGGACGTAAACGCATGGGGTTAACTTCAGTGTCTAACTTGTAAGAAATCCAATTCTCAATGAAGTCTTCGGTGAATACCCCACCTTGGGTTAAGAAATCATGGTCTTTTTCAAGAGCATCTAGAGCCAAATCCAAAGAACCTGGTGTGGAAGGAACTTTCGCTAGTTCTTCTGGAGAAAGTTCGTAGATATTCTTATCTAAAGGTTCGCCGGGATCAATTTTGTTTTTAATACCATCTAAACCAGCACAGAGCATCGCAGCAAAGGCTAGATAGGGGTTACAAGTTGCATCGGGACAACGGAATTCCAAACGCTTGGCTTTGGGGTTGTCGCCAGAAAGAGGAATACGCACGGAAGCGGAACGGTTTCCTTGAGAGTATGCCAAGTTTACTGGTGCTTCGTAACCTGGTACTAAACGCTTGTAGGAATTAGTACTGGGGTTGGTAAACGCTAACAGTGCTGGTGCGTGTTTAAGAATTCCACCAATGTAGTGGAGTCCCATTTCACTAAAACCGGCGTACTTATCGCCTGCGAATAAGGGTTTTCCGTCTTTCCAAATGGATTGGTGGGTGTGCATACCGGAACCATTATCTTGGAATACGGGTTTAGGCATGAAGGTAACTGATTTACCGTATTTCTTAGCTACGTTCTTGATAACGTACTTGTAAGTCATCAACCAATCAGCAGCTTCGATTAGTTTACCAAAACGGAAACCTAATTCACACTGACCACCTGTTGCTACTTCGTGGTGATGTTTCTCAATGGGAACGCCACATTTAGCCATTGTCAGCAGCATTTCCGTCCGCATATCTTGGGAAGTGTCGGTTGGAGAAACCGGGAAGTAACCCCCTTTGTAATTTGGTTTGTAACCGAGGTTGGGTCCTTCTTCTTTACCAGAGTTCCAACGACCTTCTACGGAATCTACGTAGTAATAGCCTGCATTCTGGGTTTGGTCAAAACGAACATCGTCAAATATGAAAAACTCAGCTTCTGGTCCAAAAAATGCTGTATCACCAACACCCATTGAATTTAAATAATCAATCGCTTTCTGAGCAATTACCCGAGGACAACGGTTGTACCATTCACCCGTGCGAGGTTCTTTGATACTACATACAATGCTCAGAGTCGGTTCTTTCATGAAGGGGTCGATCCAGGCAGTATTTGGATCTAGCACCATTGACATATCTGACTCATTGATGGCTTTCCAACCCCGAATACTGGAACCGTCAAATGGTACGCCATCGGTGAAAGAATTTTCATCGATTTCACCTTGGAACATTGTTAAATGCTGCCAAATTCCTGGCATATCGATGAATTTCAGATCGATCATCTGAATGTTATTGTCTTGAATCATTTTCAAGACTTCTTTTGGGGTTGTCATGGTTACTCCTTATCTGCCGATACGCAATGGATTAATACGGAAAAATTAACAAAAATCTGTTGACCCTCAGAAGCTGGAACCACTTTTTGATACATCTGGAATATCCTAAATATAGGTAAAATATAAAAATGTATCAATTTTGACAGAAAATCAATCATCAAGGTAATATTAACCTTTTTCTAAATCATCTACACAAAAATAAAAGTTCATCTTATGAGGGTCAACTTTGGCATAGAATCCTTAAGTAGTATGGAATGCTTTTGCCAGATTTTGGCTAAGTTAACAAAAAATACGTTTTTGTAGGACTTTTAGCCAGATTAATATCAAATAATAGATAGGAATCAATGGGAGATAATAAAAATGCAAGATGCCGTAACAAATTTAATTAAGAATTATGACGTTACCGGACGGTATTTTGATAGAAATGCAGTAGATTCGCTCAAATCTTATTTTGAGAGTGGTACCCAAAGAATACAAGCTGCTGCTGCTATCAATGCCAACGCAGCGTTTATAGTCAAGGAAGCTGGCGTTAAGTTATTTGAAGAGCAGCCCGAATTAATTCGTCCCGGTGGAAACGCTTATACAACTCGTCGTTATGCAGCTTGTCTGCGAGACATGGATTACTATTTGCGTTACGCTACCTATGCTTTAGTTGCTGGTAGCATGGATGTGCTAGACGAGCGAGTATTGCAAGGTTTACGCGAAACCTACAATTCTTTAGGAGTTCCTATTTCTCCTACAGTCGCCGGTATCCAAATCATGAAAGATATGGTTAAAGAGCAAATGGCTTCTGCAGGTATTGCTGATACTAGTTTTGTGGACGAGCCTTTTGACTATATGACAAGAGAGTTGAGCGAAACCGACGTTTAATTATCATGGGAATTGGGAATGGGGAATTGGGCATTGGGAATAGTTGGGAGTTAGTACCACCGGAGTGTACAGACGGGGCGCAGTGCTACGTCTGTACAGTTAGGAATTTAAATTAAAAATTAAAAATTAAAAATTCTTTCCACTCTTTTCCCCTCTGTCTTTCACTGCCCCATGCCCCATGTCCCATGCCCCATGCCCAATTACCAATTACCAATTACCAGTGAAGCAACGACTTGATATTTTATTAGTAGAAAAAGGTTTCTCTTCGTCTCGTCAGCAAGCGCAGCGGTTGATTCAGGCTGGTGAGGTGTTGGTTAACGATAATCTTGTTGATAAACCGGGGACTGATATTGATGTTGCTGCCGAAATTAGAGTTAAGCAGAAGTCGCGTTTTGTTTCTCGTGGTGGAGAAAAGTTAGCTAAGGCTTTAGATAATTTTGATATTTCTGTTGAAGGGCGTGTTTGTTTAGATGGCGGGATTTCTACAGGGGGGTTTACTGATTGCTTGCTACAATCGGGGGCTAAATTAGTTTACGGTATTGATGTTGGTTACGGACAAGTTGATTGGCGTTTGCGAAATGATGCACGGGTAGTTTTGCGCGAGCGTACTAATTTACGACATCTGACTCCAGAAGATTTGTATGCACAGAGGGAGAGAGGGAGAGAGGGAGAGAGGCAAGGATAAATTAACTCAAAAAAATCAAAAAACAAAAAATAAAAACAATTTACCTCCCATATCTG
Source organism: Cyanobacteria bacterium J06633_8 (assembly GCA_039820645.1). Classification (GTDB taxonomy): domain Bacteria; phylum Cyanobacteriota; class Cyanobacteriia; order Cyanobacteriales; family Nostocaceae; genus Rivularia. Next base: position 16,701 of record JBCBPQ010000133.1, read on the forward strand.
AGATAGAAAACGTTTATGAAAGAGAATTCCCTGATTTGGCTGTGGTAGATGTGTCGTTTATTTCATTAACTAAAATTTTGCCCGCACTATGGAAACTTTTACAATCTCCTCGCGAAGCTTTGTTACTTGTGAAGCCACAATTTGAAGTTGGAAAAAACCGAGTTGGTAAGAAAGGAGTTGTACGCAATCCTAACCATCAAGCTGATGCTATTTTTCAAGTTTTGCAAACCGCTACAGAATTAGGATGGTGCTACAAAGGTTTAACTTGGTCCCCTATTACTGGCCCTGCTGGTAACATTGAGTATCTATTATGGTTGGAATCTAATTTGGAAACTCTATCACCTGATTTATCAGCCATCAAGCAAATTACAACTGATGCTGCCGCTCTGTTAAACCTACCCAAAACTGCCTAAATCTAGACACAACTGGACATAGTTAGTTTTGGTGTTAACTTCCTGCTTCAACGTGGCTTCAATCTGACGATTAAAGGGTTTGTCCACTCCACAAGCAATCTCGGCAGAGCTTACCGTTTGGTGTGTTAACTCAGAACGCACCGGAATAAGTATTCCTTCAAACCAACGTTCTATGATTAAAGTCAGTGAGGAAGTCACCTTCCCCACTGCTCTCCAAAACGGTACGTGACACTTTTGCGTCATACCGCTCCTCAGTAAAACGGCTATTGTTATTAGCACGTAACTACCAGAAAATCATCTTCCCATCTATAATTATCTGGGAGTTTGCTATCAGATGATATTGAACTACCATCCGTTCTGGATTTTTTATCATGGCAATGTCGATGAAGAAGTTGATAATTTTTGTATTCATCCTTTCCACCTGAAGATTTAGGGATGATATGGTCTATCTCAAGTACATCTTCATCTCTAAAATATAGTCCGCAAAGATTACATTTCCCTTTTTGCTCTTTGAGCAGTGATGCGGTTCGCTTTGGCATCTGGGGATGTTCTCCCAGTCGGGTACTCCAGTAAGTTAGGTTGCCGTCATATGGGCTGGCATTTCCTTTTACTTTAATATGTCGAATAATTGCTGTATCTTCGTGTTCGATAAGTTTAATCCACTTATTTTTCGTTTTTGCAGCAAATATCCAAGTTTTGTCATCCAGACTGTGGAAATATTTTGTTTTAACCCACTTCATTCCTTTGTTCCGGTGACGTTTAATACCCCATTTAAGTAATTTATAGATTATGATGTGGGTCAATTTTTCAAACACTTTTTGGCTTACAACCATAGAGTAGTAATTACACCATCCCCGTATAATAGGATTGAGTTTATTGATAAGGGATGTTTGAGAGAATCCCTTACTTTTATTAATTACTTCCACTATCTTTTTGTAGTGTAGAATCTGTTTTTCCTTACTTGGGGTAATTATTGTTTTAAATCCGAGTAATTTACCCTTTTCACCCTTCTTACCTCTAACTCTTCCACAGGTATATTTACCTGTTTTGTATTGTTTTACTTGGAAGCCAAGAAAATCAAAACCAGGTTTTTCCTTTTTAAAATGGTTAAGGGTATGAGTGATACGGGTTTTACTCGGTTTTAGCTCTAATCCCATGTCATTTAACCACTGAGTTATTGCCTCAATGCATTTATTTAATATGTCAATATTTTCGTGTAAAATTAGGAAATCATCAGCATATCGAACAAAGTTAACTGATTTACGCTTATCCCTTTTGCTGAGTTGAGTTCCATCAACTCGCTTCATGTCAAAGCTATCAGCTATTTCTTTAATTGCATTTTCCATCCCATGTAATGCAATATTCGCGAGTAACGGCGAAACGCAGCCACCTTGCGGTGTTCCTTGGGAAGTTGGTTTTAACTCAAGTCCTTCCATCACCCCAGCTTTTAACCAAGCTCGAATTAGTCTCCGGAGGGTAGGGAAAGTATTTAATTTTGTCAAAAGTTTTTGGTGATTTATACAATCAAAACATTTGCTGATATCGGCATCAAACACATATTTGGGTTTATTGCGGATAGAACAAAATATTTCTGCGATTGCATCATGACATGAGCGTCCTGGTCTGAACCCGAACGAATTGGGTTCAAATTTTGCTTCCCATTCTGGCTCAAGAGCTAGTTGGACAAGTTTTTGGAGTGCGCGGTCTTTCATTGTCGGGATGCCGAGAGGACGCTTCTTGCCATTTGATTTGGGTATAAATACCCTTCTAGTAGGTTTTGCTTTTGGCATTACCCAATTATTGACAAGTTTTACTCTACCTTCTGGAGTTTCAATCACCTCCCTGTCTACTCCA